>JAKJFY010000074.1:0-5912 GCA_022704665.1 Spirochaetota bacterium
GAAGAATGTAGACGCGCTTTTCTCTTGTCCTGTTTTACTGGCTTACGCCTTGGCGACCTAAAGAGCCTTACCTGGGGCGATATTGAGCGGACGCCTGAACCTATGATTGTCAAGCGACAAAGTAAAACCCAAGGCATTGTATCGATACCGCTCTCCCCTTCAGCCTGGAATCTTATCAACGACAAAGAGCTTCACCGCCGCGACGAGCTGGTCTTTCCACGCCTCACTGCGACAAAAGCAAACGTCTATAGACCATTAGACAAATGGCGAAAGAAAGCAGGCATTGACCATGAATTCGGCTGGCATGCTGCACGGCATTCATTCGCAATGATGACGCTTGAAGCTTCAGGCGACATTTACGCGGTTTCACGGCTTCTTGGACATAGCGATATAAAAATGACCACGGTCTATCTTCGCCTCTTGGATTCGCGCAAGAAAGAAATCATCGCGAGCTTGCCTGAGCTACAGACAAAGAGCGAGAGCAAAACAATAGCATTCAAGACAGGAGAACAATGATGAGTACTGATTTTGAACGAGAGATCGGTTCATCAATGATGCCGACCGAAAATCCGAGGGATTTTGTGGAAAATGACAAGTGGATCGAAGGATATAAAAAGAGATTAGCAATTCTATCACCTGAAATAGAAAAAGCAAAAAAGGATTTTCTTGAATATGCTGCGAAAATCTTTGAAGTAAGCCAGGAAGAACTTTCCACTAAAGCGAAAAAGTATTTAGAGGAAAGCTATCTTAAGGATGATAATGCCTCCATTGAGCGCCAAGAAGCGAGAATCGAAAGATATAGTAAGTCTGCCGATTATCTCAAGCAGGCAGAAGAAATCACTGACGCGCTGCTTAGCAAGAAAATATCAACATATGAACCAGTAGATACAGATTTTGCCGAGATTGTATCTCTCATGCTTGACATTAAGCAAACAAAGGCCTCTCAACAAGAAAGAAAAGATACGTACCTTAAGAAAATAGAAGAACGAGATATCATGTTCGCAATCAAAGAAATGGTAATCGAGCAGAACCCTGGGTATGAAAATGAGGTTGAAAGCCGCCTTCAAGCATGGGAAGAACAATGGGGTAATATAAATAAGCTCAATAATGAAGCACAAAGCCATGGCATTGCAAAGAAGCTGCTTGAAGCTAGCCTAGCTGAAAATCAAGAAATAGAGAAAACAAAGAAAGATTTACGTTTCACAAATGTGGTCGATGTAGCAGTATATAAAGAGTATTTGGAGATGCGCAAAGGAATAAAAATTACTGATAAGGAGTTTTGTGAACGCTATACATTTAACCATGGTAAAAAGATTAATCCAGATACTCTAAAGGCTGCAAGAGACGGTACAGGTCAATATATTAAGCGCAATGCAAAGGATATTATACGAGAACGGCAAAAAAATAAAGAACGGTAGAATAAACCAAAAGTAAAACTTTTGTATAACTTTTGTGTAAGTTTTGTAAAACTCTATAAAGCATGGATATAGTACATTATTCTCAAGCAGAACCAAGGCAGGAAAAACCGCGCGGCCTGACCTCTGCTTGGAGAAAGTTATGGCCTTTTTGACAATTGATGAAGCATCGGAAATGCTTCACCTTAAAAAGTCGTATCTATATCGACTCATTCATGAGCGAAAACTACCGGTTTATAAGCCTCTGAATGGCAGAGTTTTATTCGACCAGGAAGAACTTGAGCAATTCATTCGGAAAGGTAAAGTTTCCACACGCGATGAGCTGAACGAGCGCGCTGTTTCCATGCTCAATAGTAGAGGCAAAGCATGAGCCGTTCCGAGACAAAAGAACCTGCCGCGGGGGCGGGCTCAACGCAGGAAAAAAAGCACAATTCTTTTTCTAACAAGAACATAACACAAACGGCTGGTGATTTTAAGGCTTATACACTTCACGACGTTTTCATGCACTTTCGGGCTGGAACAGTAAAGACCGCGCTTTGGCTTCTTCCACTTCTTGACAATGCCGAATACCAGGCGAACCGCGAAAAGATCGCTGAACTTGCAAACGTTTCGATTTCGGAGCTTGATAAAATCCATTCAAAAAATACCGAAATAGCCGCTATAAAAAAAGCTGCGATAAATGCAGAAATTGCA
The DNA here is from genome assembly GCA_022704665.1 of Spirochaetota bacterium. Taxonomy (GTDB): domain Bacteria; phylum Spirochaetota; class Spirochaetia; order Treponematales; family Rectinemataceae; genus Rectinema. The sequence goes on from JAKJFY010000074.1 coordinate 2,109, forward strand.
AAAACGAGAGAAAAGCTGCACCTCGCACCTGAACAATGGCAGAATTTTGCAATTTTCAATGCAAGGATTGCGCTAGATTCAGCTCCCGATCATGTTCGCGCGCTATTTATTGGCAATCCTTCACAAACGCCGCGCAACGTCCTACTGCTTGCAGAAATTTTCACGAGGCTCTTTCTCCGTGCCGAGGATGCAGCAACTGCGGCAAACCTTGAATATTTCTATGCTTTCTTGTGGGACGAGGCGCTTGCGATTTGGGGAGGCATAAATGGCTGACATATACCTCGACCTACACCGTATCGCAGAAGAAACTTTTGAAAATGCTACAAATGGCACGCTAAGCGAAGCTACCTTACTGCAAAGCAAGCTTTCAGTAGATGACTCAATAAGCGGTAGCTCAACTACTTTAGAGCATACACTTTTGCAAGAAATATTTGCACGCATTAAAAATGGCAAACTAGAGAATGCGCTTTCTCTTATACCGCAACTAGACAACATAGAATACGAGCGCAACCGTAAAGAGATCGCGAATCTAGCAAACATGCGAGCTTCTGCGCTCGATGCGTTACGCAAGAAGCCTTCACAGGAGCAAGAGAAACAAGGCCGAGCGTTGAGTTTACCTGAACCAGTACCAGCACCAGAGCCGCAGGATGGAACAAAATTGCTTGACGACGTGGCAAAACAAGTAAGACGCTTTGTAGTAGCTGATAAGATAAGTATCGATACTATAACACTTTGGATCGTGTTTGCTCATATCGCACAGAAAGCACCAGTTTGTCCGAACCTTGTATTGACCAGCGCAGTAAAGGCATGTGGCAAAAGCACCGCGCTTGATGTAGTGAGCCGACTTGTTCCGAAACCGCTAAGTGTGGCGAGCATAAGCGTTGCGGCGTTGTTCAGAACTGTGGAGTTACTTTCGCCAACGCTCTTGATTGATGAAGCGGATGCGATGTTTAAGCAAAACGACGAACTGAGGACATTAACTAACGCAGGCTTTACCAAAACAGCCGCGCAGGTTGCGCGCATAGTGGGCGATGACAACGAACCGCGCCTGTTTAATGTATACGCACCGAAGGCTATCGCTTTAATAGGCAACCTTCCTGACACCATTGAAAGCCGATCTGTCATAATACGAATGCGGCGAAGACTACTTGATGAGCAGATCGAGCGGCTGAGAAGTGATCGAGACCAGGACTTCGCACCGCTGGCTTCGAGAATCGCGCGCTGGATACTAGATAACGCTGAGAAAATACTTGCGCAAGAACCAGAGATCGATCCTGCACTTTCCGATCGGCAGGCAGATGTGTGGCGTGAACTCTTACGCATAGCGGACACGGCAGGCGGCGAATGGCCACAACGCGCGAGGATAGCAGCTATCGAACTCTGCGAGAAACAATCGGACGAAGGCGATCTGAGCGTGCGCTTACTGGCTGACATTCAGAGGATTTTCTCCGAACAACCAGAACGCACAAAGTGGCCGTCGCAACTACTTGTGAATGCTTTAAATGCGCTTGAAGAGGCACCATGGTGTGAAGTAAACCACGGTAAAGAACTCACCACGAATCGCTTAGCGCGCATGCTTGCACGCTTCGAGATCAAAACTTGCACACTACGAGATAGCAGTAAAACACCAAAGGGATATTCGGCTGATTCATTCAATGATGTATTTTCGCGATACCTGCCACAGAACCGCAACACCACAACAAATGCAGATAATTCTATAACTGAGAACGAAATAAAATGTTGCGGAAATGTTTCTGTTGCGGATGTAAAGCGCAACATTGATGATGCTGAAGGAGAGGCAATGGAAAGCGGCAATTTTACAAACACAGACTTAGAGATTGTGGCATGTGTGTTTCAGCGGCTTATCGAGACTAACAAGAATGGCCTTTGTCTGGCGAACTGGCGCTTATCTTGCGCGGCGGAAGGAGTACCATTTGAAACTTTCGATGCAGCTAAAAAATACTACGACCAACTGGGAGTTTATAGGCACATAAGCCGCGGAGTTATAACCACTGGCAAGCCTGAGACACAAGAGGCGGAGTTTGTCTTTTAAAATGTTGCGGACGGCAACCGCAACAAAAACACAACCGCAACAAAAACACAACCGCAACATGATGATGTTTATATGGCATAAAGAGATACGATATAAATGTTGCGTGTTGCGGTTGTTTTAGGAGCATGGAGAAAAAAATATGGAACAAGATGTTGATTGGTTAGCGCCTGATTGGCTGACGCTTACCAGCTGGACCCTGGCAGCCAAGCCGCATGTGATACAAACACCAAAGACACAGGCATGCTATGAGGCACCGATCCTAAAGAGTGAGGCTGAGGAAGCACATTTATATAAGAGCTAAGCTTGGAATGCTGAGATCGCCATGCATTCTGGAAAATAAGTCCAATAGATTTCGGAGAGATTATAAGGAATATTGAGTATGTCTGAGAGATCAAATAAGCACATTCAGATCGAAAAAGTCCCCTATACCAGTATTCAAGACTTAAATGGAATAGGCATCGTCAAAAACGATGGATTCTATCGGCTCCGCAATGGAATTGGGATAGAAAGGTTCCTTCCTCATGATGAGGATGAAGCTCTGCCATATATCAAGCAGCCATTCAGACCCGCAGGGGATATAAGCTTCTATTGGAAAAATGAGAAGGGATTCTTTATGGAGCACGTTGCTGTAGCAAAACTGCCTGTCCACTATGGAGGCTTTCGGTATTACTTTGTCTGTCCCTATTGTCATAGGAGACTAAAGAAGCTCTATTTTGGAACCTGTGAGATCGCCTGTCGGCACTGCTTCAATTTAGTTTATCAACGGTGCCAAGAGAATAAGAGCCTTTTTATGAACTTGACTTCAGCTAAGATTTATCGAGCGAAAGCAGAGCACCTCCGAATGCATCGCCATCCGAGACTCGCTAGGGCTTATGAATCGAAGGCTGAGAAATATGATGAGCTCTTTTGGACTGAAGCGGCAAAAGATATTAAGAAGACATATAGAGAGACCTTATATATGAAGATGATCGATTCCCTTGAAAAAGAATTAAATGAGTTCAAAGAGGGGATTGATGGTAGCTAAAAGTGCTCTAGGATGCGCATAACTGTTTATTATAAGCTAAAAATCCCTGAAAATATCAAGAAGATTTCCCTGGTTATATCAGCGGGAATTCCCTGGAAAAATCAGGGGCAGTTGAAAACTGCCTCCTGGTAATCCAGAATCCCTTAGTCGAAGGACGAACAACGACAAGGGAGGATCAAAGAAGGTGATCAACATGCCCCAAATACAAAGTATCAGGGAACAGTACCAGAAAGGAAGCTCAGTGGCTGAAATATCCAGAACCTTTGGAGTCGATCCCAAAACCATACGTAAGTATGTGAATCAGGAAGACTTTTCCCCACAACCACCGGAGAAGTTGATAAAAGGATCCATCCTGGATCCGTATAAGCCACTCATAGATTCATGGCTTTTAGAAGACCAGGGACGATGGCACAAGCAAAGGCACACTGCAAAGCGGATCCATGACCGACTTGCCTCAGAGGTACCAAACTATGCCTGTTCCTACAATACCGTTCAGCGATATGTAAAACGTATCCTTAAGGAACAGCTCGCGGTGCGTGCGAGCATGGAACTGGTCTGGCACCCAGGCGAAAGCCAAGCCGACTTCGGCGAAGCGGATTTTCTGGAACGCGGGACTAGGGTTCGCAAGAAGTACCTTACCCTCTCGTTTCCCTACAGCAATGACAGTTTTACACAAGTGTTCGGCAGGAAAACTGCGGAATGCGTCTGTCAAGGGCTCAAGGATATC
>JAKJFY010000075.1:0-5815 GCA_022704665.1 Spirochaetota bacterium
AGGATGGGGACAGTATAAGGGTAGCGAGTAGGGAAGAGTATTTACCTGTAGTGTATCTTGAAGGGGCGATAATAGTAGAAGGCAGTAGTGCGAGTAGTGGTGGTGGGATAAAGCCCTACAATATAGAGAGGGTAGTGTTACGTAAGGGGCAGACGATATATCAGGTGATGAAGCCTTTAGAGGGTAAGGTATATGGGACAGGGGATTTAGCTAAGAGCTATATAGTGCGAGGGCAAGAGAGAATAAGTGTAGATTTGGAGAAGCTATTACATACATATACGGTAGAAGAGGATGTTGTATTACAGGCTAATGACAGGGTAGTGATACCGTATGGGTTAAATTATGCTTATGTGACAGGATTTGTTAAGAAGTCGGCTACAGTAGAGGTAACTTCCGAGAGCAGGCTATCTGGGGTATTAAAGGAGTTATTGATAGAGCGTTCGTCTTTGAGGGGTGTAGTAGTAAGGAGTGCAGATGGTAAAGAGGGTAGGTATGATTTATTCAAGGCTGAGCGGGAGGGGGACATAAGGGAGGATCCATATATAAGGCCAGGGGACAGTATAGAGGTGAAGAGTGCTGGGAGGGTAGTGAGGTTAGAAGGGGAAGTGAGGCGTCCTGGGACGTATGAGTTATTAGAGAATGAGGGTATTAAGGAGTTAATAAGCTACTATGGGGATGGTTTAGGAGTAAGTGCTAAGGCTGACATGGTAGTATTGACTAGGAGGGCTACAGAGGAGAGGCCTGAGAGTGAGAGCATAGTATTCGATGTTAGTAGTAAGGAGCTACCGAGTATAAAGGATGGGGACAGTATAAGGGTAGCGAGTAGGGAAGAGTATTTACCTGTAGTGTATCTTGAAGGGGCGATAGTCGGAGATCTACTTGGTATATCATCGAAAGACCTGTCTGTATCGCAGAGCAATTATGCTATATTGCGAACACCGTATAGAAAGGGCCTGACAGTTTTTTCTCTCTTACGGCCTTTGAAAGATAAGATATTGTCATCAGCAGATATGAGCAATGCTTTTATCATCCGCAAGAGCGAAGCTTCTCCAATAACAATCAACTTAGAAAAACTACTCTATGGAAATGATCTGAGCGGAGATTGTATAATCCAGGCAGAAGATCGAATTGTAATTCCATTTGGCTCGATGTATGTCTTTGTTACCGGCGAAGTTACGAAATCTAGCTGGGTTGGAATAACCGGACTAACGAGGCTTCGAGATGTGGTAACGCCTTTATTGACTCGCTATTCTTCGATTCGAGATGTAAAAATAAAGACCACAGATGGTTTCGAGAAAAGCTATGACCTATTCAAAGCGGATCGATATGGTGATCTGTCTCAGGATCCTTTCTTGAGGCCTGGAGACGAAATAAGGCTCTCGAGCCTTACCAATCTTGCGACTATACAGGGCGAGGTAAAGCGTCCAGGCACCTACCAGCTCCTGCCTGGAGAGGGGCTTAAGGAACTAGTCGATTTATATGCAGATGGTTTTACTGAAAAAGCCAATACATCTCGCCTTACCTTATTACATTACCTATCCGATAGCTCGCCAGTGGGAGAAAAATTGCAGTTCGATTATGCCAAATTTCCGGATATAAAACTCAGGCTTTATGATGTGGTGACAGTTCCTTCTTTACAAGAGCTTTTGCCGGTTGTATGGTTCGAAGGCGCAGTTGGAGTGAGTTCTACGGGCTCATCTCCCGAGACGAGCCAGCGCGTAGCATATAATTTTGTGCCTGGCGAGACAGTGTCGCAAGCTGCGCTCAATAATCGAAAGCTCTTTTCAGCGGTGTCGGATCTTGCATCTGGATATATCATACATGCCGATGGTTCGACTACGGCGATAGATCTTGCGAAATTCATCTATGACTATGACCTTACTAACGACCTTCCACTGAAGGCAAATGACACAATAATCGTTCCTTTCCGTCAGTTCTTTGTCTCTGTATCGGGGGCGGTGAGGTACCCTGGTCGCTATCCATATATTCCGAAACGGACCTGGGAGTATTACATAGGACTTGCTGGCGGTTTCGATACAGACAAGAATTCGGGTCAGAAGATCACTATCTACGATGTCAAATCCCATAAGGTAGCAATAGCAAACCGAGAGATTCAGCCAGAAGATAACATCGTCGCGGAGAGCAATTCCTTTACATACAATATGATGAAAATATCATCGATTATCTCCACTATTCTTTCGCTAACCGTGCTCATAATAAATGTCCTGCGTCTGTAAGAGAGCGTGCTTCAGTTATTTTCCTTGGTTTATAATGATGAATTATTCTAATCCAGAACTCCAGCTCCTCCAGTCGATCTATCAAGCAACAGAAGAAGGGAATAGCTTTGCCTCCGTTTCTCAGCGGCAGCTTGCAAATAGCGCAGGTCTATCCGTTGGATTAACAAATATTCTTTTGAAGCGCTTTATTGAACGAGGTTGGGTCAAATTTCTCCATATTGATGGACGAAAGATTAAATACGCACTTACTCCTTCTGGTATGGAGCAAATAGCTTTGAGAGCTGTTGAATACTTTGCAAGAGCGGAGCGAAATTCAGAGCTCTATAGAAAAAAGATCGACTTCTTCATAGAAGGAGTAGTATGCGAGGGATATACGGCATTTCTCTTAGTTGGGCTCCCCGAGCTAGACTTCTTATTTGACTATGCTTGCATAAAGCATGGCCTCGGATTCTATAAGAATATCAAAGCATTTATGCGCGAAATAGATGAGAATAATTTGGGATGGAACGAGCTAGTAGTTGTCTGTGCCGATAACTTCGAAAATTGCAGGGAAATTCAAGGAGATCCATCAGATTCAGTAGATATAAAAAAGCATCTAGGCATACCAAACGAAGTTCCTCTCATCAGATTTTCGCAGATTCTCATGAATGCGGGGTGGAGAAAGGAAAATTTTGAAGCAAATGGATAAAAGCTCTTGCAAAGAGCATACAAGATAGTTAATAATAGGACTGATTAACTAAGAAGGGATTGAATGCGATGTCATATGAGGTAGCTGTCAGTTCCGCATTTCTCTCAGCCTTTACCATGCCTATTATCTTGAGATTTGCGCACAATAATGGGCTTTACGATTCACTTGATGCAAGAAAGAATCATAATGGAAATATTCCGCGCCTAGGGGGGCTGGGGATATTTATTGCATTTGCAACGATGATAGTATCGCTTATTTTGATCCAACCAGATGAGATTGCTAGACAACTTGCTGCTAGTACAAATCGACTTTGGCCTCTTGCTATTAGTGGTATGGTTATGCACATCATTGGGCTTATTGATGATATTAAACCTCAATCAGCAAGATTAAAGCTCGCTGTGCAGATTGTTGCGGCAATCCTGGTGGTGGCCAATGGTTTTAGGTTTAGAGGCTTCGGATTTCGCCAGGATGTGATGCAGGATAAGATTGCGTGGCTTTCCGTCATCCTAAGTGTAGGGTGGATTGTAGGGGTAGCAAATGCAATAAATTTTATCGATGGAGTAGATGGGCTTGCAGGCAGCATATCTTTTATAGCAGCAATAGCCTATGGAATTTTCTATTATCGCATAAACGATCAATGTAGCTCTCTTGTTTGCTTATGCATCGCGGGTGTAGTTGTTGGATTTCTATTATTTAATTTTCCTATGCCAACGGCAAAAATATTCATGGGAGACTCAGGGAGTCTCTTTATTGGCTTTTGTCTTGCAGTTATGCCTTTTATAGGACAGGGATCTGGAACTGGATCCACAGAAGTGAGCTTGGGTCTATTTCCATCCATTACTATGCTAGCGCTTCCTGTTTTCGATGCGCTGCGAGTCATGAAACTACGGATATCCCAAGGCAAGAATCCGATGTCGCCAGATCGCCAACATGTACATCATCTTTTATTGGATTCAGACTATGGTGCGCTAAGAATCGATTTGATTCTTTCGCTATTAACAGTAGGATTAGTTTTTGTAGTATTAGCCATCTATGACATACCTCAAATCCTAGGTTTTATGTTCGAATTTATTGCTATGGGGCTTCTTTTGATCTTTTTCAGGTATGTGAGATATGTGAATAATGAGCACTCTGTGAATGCTGAACACCGAGGAGGCTGAGAGATTTGTAGATTGTTACATAAAGCAACCTACGATTGCTTCTTAGAATAAGCAAATCAAATTCGAATAAGCAGCTCAAGAAGAGCTTTTTAATAAAGATTAGCAAAGACCGCGGAATTCATGCTTTGATTGAATTCCAGCGGTCTTTTTTATGCCCTTCTTTATCCTGCATTCCCGCGAAATTATACCAAGGAAATCATTAACTAATTGCCTCATAAGAAAATAATATTTAACATCTTCTTATCATTGGTATATAATATATCAATGGCGTACCCTATGTCTATGAAGATTCTGCAACCTGGGATAAAGAAAAGAAGAATGCAAAACATGCTCGTCACTATATTGGCAAAATGGTCGATGATGTCTTTGTCCCTAAAAAAACCTATGAATTAGAATGTGCACTAAAAGAATCGAAAGAGAAAAAGCCAGGGCCACAAGAGAACACCCAGAGTATAAGGCAGTTCTGTGGAGCAACATACCTCTTTGACAGAATAGGAGAAAAGCTTGGAATTACCGAAGACCTTGCAAAGTGTTTCCCTGACATCTACGAGCAACTGCTTTCTATTGCCTACTATCTCATTCTCGAGGATAACAATCCCTTACGCCGTTTTCCTCGCTACTCTATGGAGAGTCTTCACGACTTCCTGTGTACTATCGAAAGATTGCAGGCAACATCAGCGATGTGACAATTATGTCATCGAACGAGCCATCGAGTGGAAGTATAAGGCAATAAAACCACGCTCTCAGAGTCTTGAGACAGGCAGTAGGCGGATGTACCTGCATCTGTATTTCGATGACCAAAAAGCAGTCGATGACAGGCTCGCCTTCAATCGCCTTCTTGATAGCTTAGAAGAAGAAGTAAAGACGGGTAGGAGAATTCCAGAACATGAGACGCTCTACCAGAAGTACTATGATATCAGTGCAACTCCTGTCCGAGGAGTTGTGATGACACCCAGAGAGGAGGCAATCGAGGCAGTAGAGAAGAACTATGGCTACTTTGCACTCATCTCGAATGATATTTAGGATCCGCTTGAAGCACTCGCACTCTATCACTCAAGGGATATATTTGAGAAGGCATTCAATAACTTAAAAGAGCGCCTGTCTATGCGAAGAACCTCAGTATCATCAGAAGAGAATCTTGAAGGCAAGCTCTTTGTGGTATTCCTTGGGCTCATCTACCTTTCCTATATCGATAAGGCAATGCATGATGCGAAGCTCTATAAGACTTATACCCTACATGACCTGCTCGATGAGCTCGATATCATCGAATGCTATGCCCATCCTGGGCATAGGCTTCAGGTAGGAGAGATCACTGCAAGCGGTAAGATGATTTTAATGTCACGCGGTAAGGAGTTTTTAACGTACGACGGTAAGATGTTTTTTATGTCTCACGGTAAGATGATTTTAATGTCACACGGTAAGATGTTTTTTATCTCGGACGGTAAGCAGTTTTTTACATGAATAAAGGTGGTCTCCAGCCTAGAATGGAAAGTCGTAATAACTTTTATTCTTTGGAAGGAGACAGCCATGAGACAGGTTCAGTTACACAAAGCTATGCTCATGCAAGAAGTCCAGCAACTAAAATCGGCTAATGTGCCGAAGATCGAGGCCTATAGGCGCCTCAATGCAGAAGCCAAGAAGATATCCTGGCCTACATTCCTCAAATACTACAATGCAGACGAGGTGCCGAGTGCAAAAAGTATAAGCGGGAACTACGAAAAACAGAAGGT
>JAKJFY010000076.1:0-5710 GCA_022704665.1 Spirochaetota bacterium
TCATTACAAATTCGGTTTCCACGCGCTCATATACTGGCGTATAACCACCTTTGCGCAATTCGCGCAGAATCAGAAGGGCATCATCTTCAGAATCCTCAATCAACAGCACTCGCAATGGCTTATCCATTCGGTTCTCCATATAGTGATCTAAAATAATAATTATTCCAATGTAAAATAGAAGGTAGCGCCTTTATCAAAGGCGCTTTCAGCCCAGATTTCTCCACCATGGCGATGAACGATTCGCTTTACCGAAGCAAGCCCTATGCCTGTTCCACTAAAAGCTTTCGCATTATCGAGACGCTGAAATGGATCGAAAATTTTATCAACATATTTCATATCGAACCCAGTCCCATTGTCGCGAACATAATAAATCGTCTTGAAATTCTGCTGCATGACGCCAAATTCAATTCTTGCGCATTCACGTTCTTTTGTGAATTTCCATGCATTGCCAATCAGGTTCTCCAAAGCCATCCTTAGAAGCATTGGATCTCCGGCCGCAACGATGCCTTCTGTGATCGAAAATTCCACCTTGTGATCGGGAGAGGTTGCTTCAAGTTCTAGGGCTATATCCTGTGCTAACGCGCTAAGATTTACTTTTTCTCTGTGCATTTCATATCTTCCAATGCGAGAGAGCTGAAGAATTGCATCTATCATGGCTGCCATTCGTTGACATGCTGCCCTTATGCGCTGAAGATAATCCTGTCCTTCTCGATCGAGCCGATCCTCGTAATCTTCTTGCAGAGCTAGACTGAAACCATCAATGCTCCTAAGCGGCGCACGTAAATCATGGGAGATGGAGTATGTGAATCTCTCGAGTTCCTCGTTTACCTGCTCCAGCTCTTTTCGAAGCTTCGTTTCTGTTGTATCGACAACGGTGATGAGCGTTGCTCTTGCCCCGTTGTATTCGATTGCCGTATTGCTAATGAAGGCAGGCATGAAACTGCCGTCTTTTCTGACCATTCGCATCTCATAAGTCTCGATAACTTCTTTGCCACTATATCTATCATAGGCTCTGGACATAATAAGTTCTCTTTCGTCTGGATGAATGAGTTGAGAGATGGGCAGACCTATCATCTCTTCTTCAGAGAACCTCAACATAGATGCAAACTGCCTATTCACAAAGACCATCTGGGTGTTCTGATGAATGCCAATGCCGACCAATGCATGATCCACAAGTGCTTTGTATTTACCTTCCGATTTCTTGAGCTGTTCTGTCCGAGCTGCAACTAGTTCTTCGAGCGATTCCTTATACTTTCTTAATTCCTCCTCTATTTTTTTTCTTTCTGTTATATCCCGAAAAATAAGTACATTACCTTTTCTCACACCAAAGCGATCCAGAATCGGCGAAGAAGCGACATTTAAATGCCGCTCAGAGCCATTAAAAGCAATGTCTTCATCAGCGACCTTTGTAGGCGTGAGCAACAAGTTTTTTATCGTAGCTTCCGCTTTTTCAGGATCCTCTTTACCGCTCGAAACTAGAGAAAATATACTAAGAAAATCTTTGCCGAGAAGATCGTGCCTCTTGATGCCCAGCATGGTTTCCATGGATGGGTTAACTTCTTCTATTTTGTCATTCTTATCTATAACGATGATCCCATCTTCGATTGCTTCAAAAATAGTACCCAGAGAAGCTCTTTTATACTTAATTATTGCATAAGCCTGAAGCGAGATAAATATAAGGACTGGCAGAAAACCAATCGGATAGAAATGAAGCGATGGAATGGAGGATAGAAAGTCGACCGAAGCCAATGCGGCTATCGATAAGGATATCATGAACAGCTTTATCTGGTCCCGTTTTATCCCAGGCTCCATTTGTCTAATGGCTCTTCGATCGAGCTGTAGAGATCGAATTATGAGAACAGAAAAGAAAAGCAGGAAAGGTATTGCTAATGGACCAAATACTATTTCATAGCCATAAAAGTGTTCTTCTACAGAAGCGACGAGCCAATCTGTCAGCAGGCCTAATATATAGAAAACTAGAGCAATGGCATAATTTGCAAGAATATAGCGCTTCTTTTGCTCGAATAAGCCCAGTGATGTTATGGTAAAAAAGTATATCCCAGGGGCAATCATGATGATGCCTAAAAAACTGAATACTTTGGAAATAGACAGTATCAGTGCTATATTCTTCATTGAATAAATTAAGCCATTACCACATTGCCAAATACTGGCACTTGCTGTCGTAATAAAAAAAGATCGATTTATAATATTCTTATCCTGGACAAGGACATAGATCCCAAGCAATAGAATCAAGAGAGAAGTAATAAACATGGGAATGGCATATGGATTCAAGAAATAGTTTGCACTATCTAAGAGTTGGCTCAGCATCTAACCCCCTTGCTCAATTGAGCTATGCCAAATCCAGAGAGATGCCTTACTAAGTTATATTCTGCTTCATTCAAGAGGCATTTTCAAGACTTTTGACTTTAAATACATTTATGGCTTGATTTGCTCGATAAATATGAGGCAGACAGATAAACTCTCGCAGAAACTGGGTTAGCATGTTATAATGCATATATTTTGCTCATTGATAAGCCTTATCACAACATTGCAAGGAGTCTAGCATGATCGATCTAGCCATCGACGAATCCCAAAGAAAAAAGAATATCGAACATTGCAAGAAAAGAGGAATTCTTCTGCCAACTTTTGCCCAGATGCGCGATCCATCTAAGATTCCTGCATCAGTTAAGCGCGAACTTGGCAATATCGGACTCTGGGACGTTCATCCGCGCAATCTCTTCCGCGTGAACTGGCACAATGAGGCCAAAGAGTTCGGGGGTGGTTATGGATCAGTCAATTTCATCGAGATTCCTCGAGCGATCTCTGGCACAAAAGCCCGAATTATTGGACTTGCAGGCAAATGGTTCCCTACTGGTGCACATAAAGTCGGCGCAGCTTACGCCTGCCTAGCTCCCGAGCTAGTCACAGGCCGCTTCGATCCAACGACTAAGAAAGCCGTCTGGCCGAGCACCGGCAACTACTGCCGCGGCGGCGCCTACATCTCCCGCCTATTGGCCTGCCCGAGCGTCGCCATCCTGCCCGCGGAGATGAGCCGCGAGCGCTTCGACTGGCTCAAGACGATGGCCGAGGAAATCATCGCCACCCCCGGCTGCGAATCCAACGTCAAGGAAATATTCGACAAGTGCATCGAGCTGCAGAAAACTCGCCAGGATGTCGTCATCTTCAATCAGTTCGACCAGCTTCCCAACCACCTCTGGCACTATGCGATCACTGGTCCAGCTTTGGAAGAAGTCTTCCACGCGATCGGCGGCCCGAATGTCCATGTTTGCGGCGTCGTGCTCTCCTCTGGCTCGGCCGGCACCCTCGGCTCAGGCTCTTATATCAAGGAGAAATTCCCTGGCGCAAAGCTCGCGGTCGCAGAAGCACTGCAGTGTCCGACCATTCTCGAGAACGGCTTCGGTGGCCACCGCATCGAGGGTATAGGCGACAAGCATATTCCCTGGATACACAATCTTCGTGACACCGATGCAGCGATCGGAGTCGACGACGAGCTTCCGATGCGCCTCATTCGGCTCTTCAACGAACCAGCAGGCCGAGAACTTCTATTAGAAACAGGCACCGATCCTTCTATAGTCGAAAAACTGGATTGGCTTGGCATATCCGGAGCGGGAAATCTCATCGCTGCCATAAAATTCGCAAAGTACTATGAACTTGGCGAAGATGATATTGTATTCACAATGTTCACCGACTCGATGGAACTGTATCAATCTCGTCTTGCGGAGCTAACTGCAGAGCGCGGCCTATACGACCAGCGCCAGGCCGACCGCGACTATGAATGCCTACAGGACTTATCGGTCGATTACGTTTTTGAGATGACGCATATCGACAAGCGCCGCGTGCACAATCTAAAGTATTTTACATGGATAGAACAGCTTGGAAAGGAGCTGCCAGAGCTCCGAGCTCAGTGGAATGATTATCGCAATTATTGGGGAAGCTTACACCAACAAGTTTCGGCCTTAGATGAGCTCATTGAGGATTTCGATGCGGAGGTTCAAAAGTGATCCTATTAAAGGATTGCCTTCGACTAGTTCGCCTTGAAGATGAAGATCTAAGCGGTGTCGATGTGCTCCTGGAAGGAAATCGGATAACCCAAATTGCAAAAAATATCTCAATTCCTTGCGGCGCTCGTGTCATCGATGCTTCGCATCTTGTTGTAGCACCAGGTTTAGTCAATACACACCATCATTTCTATCAGACCCTTACCCGTAATCTACCCGCCGTGCAGACTGCCAAGCTCTTCGATTGGCTTGTCTATCTCTATGAAATATGGAAAGGTATCGACGAAGAGGCAGTCTATGTCTCGAGCCTCTTAGCCATGGCAGAATTGATAAAGACAGGATGCACGACCACTACAGATCACCATTATGTATATCCACAAGGTTTTGAGGCTGATATCCCTACACTTCAGTTTAAAGCTGCATCAGATATCGGTATGCGCTTTCTCGCCACACGCGGCTCTATGTCCCGATCGAAGAAGGATGGCGGGCTTCCTCCTGATTCAGTAGTGCAAGATGAAGAAAGCATATTAGCTCACTGTGAGGATACGATTAGGAAATTCCACGATCCTTCTGCGGACTCGATGCAGCGCGTTGCTTTAGCGCCATGCAGTCCTTTTTCTGTTTCCGAGGAGCTCATGAAAGAGTCGGCAATCCTGGCGAGAAAATACGGAGTGAGGCTTCACACTCACCTAGCGGAAACCGCCGACGAAGAGGACTATTGTGTCCAGATGTATGGCCGCCGCCCTCTAAAGCTCATGGAAGACTGCGGATTTCTTGGAGCAGATGTTTGGTATGCCCATGGCATCTTCTTTAATGATAAAGAATTAGAGCTCCTAGCCAAGACCAAGACAGGCATTGCGCATTGCCCCTCATCCAACATGAGACTGGGCTCCGGCATTTGCCGTGTAAGGGAGATGCTGGACATTGGAGTTCCGGTGGGGCTGGCAGTAGATGGCTCCGCTTCCAACGATAGTTCGGACATGCTTGGAGAGGCAAGACAAGCGCTGCTACTGCAGCGTGTACGCTATGGTGCCACTGGCCTAGCTTCCAAGGAAGCCTGGCGGATTGCGACAAAAGGCGGTGCCACAATATTGGGTTGGGAACAAGCTGGCTCTATCGAAGTAGGAGCCTTGGCAGACATAGCCTTCTGGAATGTCGATAAACTCGCATACTCAGGATCGCTTTCGGACCCCTCGGCTGCTCTCCTGTTCTGCGGCTACGATCATGCCGCCGAGATGGTCATTGTCAACGGCAAAATAGTGGTCGACAATGGCCGCATCGTATGTATCGACGAAGAGAAACTCAAAGAAGATGCGAACAAGGTCGCCCTTCGCCTTTATAAGAAGGCGGGAATAACATAAGGATCAAGGAGTAATACTTAAATCTTAAGAGGAGCTTTTTTCTTAAAAGGAGATTTTTTGAATGGATAGAAATCGAATCGAGAAACTCATAGATGATCTTCGCAGCAAGAAAATTGCAATGTGTAAAAAGGATTTCTTGCTAACATGGGAAAAGACACTCCCAGAAATCGAGGTGACCTTTTTAGTTGCCGATATCCTTCGCGCTATGAGAGAAAGCAACATCTCACCTAAAGTCTGGGATTCAGGCATCGCAGTGTCGAACTTCCGCGACAATTCGACTCGCACTCGCTTTTCATTTGCATCTGCATGCGATCTGCTCGGTCTCTATGT
>JAKJFY010000077.1:0-5478 GCA_022704665.1 Spirochaetota bacterium
CGCGAGATCCTTAGGGACTATGACTACTCCATTGGAATCAGCTATTGCCCAATCGCCTGGATGAATGATTGTCTCTCCTACGCGAATATCTTCATTGATTTCCACATAGCGCCAGCGACCACGGATATCGGCTGGTGTTCGGTATCGGGCAAAGACAGGGAATCCGAGCCGCTTTATAGCATCCACATCTCGTACTCCCCCATCGAGGACTGCGCCGCCGCAGCCTTTGGCTTGAGTAGTTGTACTCAGCATCTCTCCCCAGTGCGCCGTAGATGGATCGCTCCCAGTATCGAATACTACGACAGTTCCAGACTCCACAAAACTATAAGCCCGCATAGCCAGTTCCAGGTACTCCAATTTGTCGATGACAGTAGGCGTACCTTTTACCGTAAGCACAGGGCCGGCGAGCCTCATTCCGTTTTCGATAGCCTGAATAGCAGGAGGCAAAACCTGATGAAAAAGCCCTTTCTGGTCGAGAATGTCGCTGATAGCGGGTGTGTGAACTCTCTTGTAGCGCTCGATCATCTCAGTTTGCCCAATTTCTTCTTGAGTCATGATATCCTCCTTCAATCTTCTTAGATTTGATCGCTTGATATTGCTTATATAGCGCCGGCTCTGCGGTCGGCGCCAATATTGCATATTTCGACGAGGTAACCAGCAATCATCATTCTTCAAATAACTTGCATTCCTCTCCGGGCCCAAGGATACAGATACCGAGCCCTTCCGACTCGAGCTCTGCTCTCCAAGCTTTGAGCGCCGCGCTTACTTCGATTTGGTTATCGCGCCTAATGCGGATTCCGCGAGAGCGATTCAGCCATTTGCCTGCGCAGTGGAGATGAACTGGCACAGTCCAGCGGGGCCGAATAGCGCGCACAAGGGCCGCTGCTTCTGGTAGGGACATGCCATCATCGCCAAGCAACGGATAATGTGCGCAAGCCGCTTGGACTAGCGCAACGTCCGGTTGAGCGCTTTTTAGAGCGCATTCGAGCTCTGGTGTATAGCGCGTATCACCACTGAAAAAGACTGTTTTGGATCCTCTGATCAGGTAGGCAAGAGCATCGGATGCAAGAGGATGGTCAGCCTTCAGTGCTTCGATCGATACTTGGCTTGATACATCGATTGACCTATCAGCTGATCCATCGATTGATCCATCTCCTGATCTTTTATTTAGTCTATGGACTACACCAGGCTCGAGTTCGACAACTGATTTCGCGCCTAGCTTCTTTGCCCGATCAGCCACGGAGCGAGGACCGAGGATAGCGACATTCTGATCTCTCGCTGCTTCCAGGGAAATATCATCGCAATGGTCAATGTGGTTGTGAGAGACTAGGAGAAGGTCGACATGGCCCAGTTCCCCGATATTTGCAGCTGGTGGAACGATGCGCGGAGCAAGTATGCGCTCCTTAAGCCCTCGCGGCCCAAACCAAGGATCTGTAAGGATAGTGAAGCCATCCATTTCAATGAGGACTGTCATGTGCCCGATCAGCCGGAGTTGAACGCCGGCCATAGCTCACCTCCCGAGACCTCTTTTGGGCATTCAAAGCCTATTAGGCCAGTAAAAAGTCTAGCACAACCTTCTTAGAGTCGCTTGAACGAACTTGCTACACTGGTACTTTTAAAGACTTCGACCAGGCTAAGGCCAAACATCTTCCTAAAAGTTCTACTGAGGTGAGCAGAATCCGAGAATCCTGCTGCATAGGCAGCATCTGTGAAGGAAGCGCCATCGACAATCTCGTCGATAGCATCTAGAAGGCGAAGCCAAAGAGCATATCGCCTTGGAGGCACACCAACTTGGTGAGTAAAAAGGTGTATGAGCCTGCTCTCCGAGAGGCCTACTTGTCTAGCTACGACCTCTATTTTGACCTTCTTATCCGGAGATTCCTTGAGGAGAGCAATTACTTTCTTGATTCTGGGATCGAGTTCCACAGTTTCTTGACTATAAGGCCCAAGCAAGAGACCCAATATCGACTTAGATACGCATTCAGCCTTGGATATCGAGGTACTTCCCTCTTTGAGCTCCATGAGTTCAACCTTGGTCGGTATAAGGAATAATTCGGGGAGGAGGCAGAGCCCATGAGAACCAATGTATTTGCTGCAAAGGTACCTGGCTGCCTCCGATTCTCCATCGAGATAGAGGACGGCATAGTTCCCCTCATCGCTTGCGAAGCGATGAGCTTCGTCGGGAGCAATGATGGCGATCTCGACCTCTCTGAATTCTCCACGATGCTCGATCTTGAAAGAATGATCCAGGGATATGAAAATTTTGAGGAGATGATGACTATGTGGCTTTACATCTGCTTCGATTCTGTCGCCTAGGAAGAGAGCAAACCCTTCGAATAAATAGAGTGACGAGCGAGTGCGCTGCCCTTGGTGTATCTCCTCGGAACCTGAGGTTCCATAGAAAGCTTGCATCACGTTGTCACTGTGGCTTGAGCCTTTTTAGGCTCGATGGACTGAAGAACGACCATAGCCGCGATCATACAAATGCCTGTGAGCACGAAGACAGCTCGGTAGGTCCCAAAGAAATCAGCGAGAGCCCCCGCTAGAGTTGATGAGACTAATGCACCTATTGAGGCAAAGAAGGTGTTTAGACCCCAAAATTCGCCCACATTTTCGTTGGGGACGAGCTCCGAGAGCAGAGGATACGAGAGGACAGTGTGGGCTGTATTTCCTATTCCGATAATGATGATGAGCGGGATGAGAACTGGCAGAGTATATGCAAAGAGACCAGCTGCAAGCGCGCCCAAGCCAAAGAGACCAAGGCCTATTGAGAGAATGAGTTTTCTGCTGGTTTTATCTGCAATTATCCCTACTGGTACTGCGAAGATTGCAGTCGAACCAAGAAGGATTGCCGCCAAAGCCTGTGCCAAGGCTGGAGAGACGCCTTCTATCTCTGTGCTGACAAAAAGTGTAAGAAAAGGCGTCGCAGCATTGACACCGAACCAGAGAAGGAATTGAACGACAAAGAATTTCTGGGCTTCTTTGTTTTTCGCAACGAGCTGCAAATGCTGCTTCAGACTGAGCTTCTCTCTTATCTGGATATTTTCACGCTTCTCATGAACACCAAAGACCGTGATTGCCGTAAATACCACTAGACCAGCAGCTACAAGCCAGAAAACGTAAGAAGGATTCCTCGACCAAAGGAATAGCCCGCTAGCAAGTGCCAACACGAGCTGCCCCAGCACTTGTAGTAGGGTGGCAACGCTATTCACCGTAGAACGCTGATTCTCTGGGGCTATGTCCGAAATGAGAGCAGTGTAGGGATCAACGCCGACATTGAAAAGAAAAGTAAGTATGAGCTGCACAGCGATGAGAACGCCAAATGGCGGCCGCGCTGCACACCATAGAAGAAGCACAGCCACTAGAGGCATGCTGAATGCGAAGAAGGGCTTCCTTCGGCCCATTTTTGTCCATGTTCTATCGCTCCATGCCCCCACAAAAGGTTGGACAATTGCACTCATGAATGAACGGGTGTTCGCAAGAAGGCCAATGAGAGCGTCGCTCGAAGTGTAGGTTCTATAAAAGAGAGGAAGGCTGAAATTGTTGAAAGCATAGAATAAGCCCATACCCACGCTGGCTGCTCCATAGGCGAACATACCTCCGACTTTAAGCCGCTCAGGCGTTCCTCCTTGAGCTTTGCCTTTTTGCTCGGTATCCTCCTTCATATCTACCTCCTCATATCATCTCCCGTGCCCCTTAGCTCATTCTATCTTGAGTTTATTGCGTGACATGGCAAGCGTCAAATCCATTTTGCTCGAGATATCGCGAGAGCGACTAATTATATAAAAAATTATAATCTGATTCGATGTGGGCGGCTTGAACGAATCTGCTATTATGCCAAAAATGTCAGTTGGATCTCTAGAATTGAAGGCAAATTCGTCTAAAAATGTTTTTATCGCTGCCCAAATGATTTCTGATAATCTTTGGTTTTTCTAATAAGCATCCTCAATCACAGATAAAAACTATTTCTTGTGATGAACCATAGCTTAACTATCGGGCAATTTCGGATTATCTGCTTTGAAAAAGTGAGCGTGATAGATAAAAAAACCATTGAAGACTTTTAGACGATTTTTTTAAGAATTTATATTTGACTAAATGCGACGGATCAAAAATAATAGTATCGTTGGCGAGTCAGTTGATTATATAGTATTAATGCCTGTTCTAATCGTGAGCTAATGCTCTTTTGTCATATTCGATCATGTGATGGCAATTTGATACGAGCTTAAGGAGGTGATAGCATATGCGATGGCTTATGCCAATCTCTTTAATTGTATTGGCCTTGCTGATGAGTTGCAATACAGCAAAGGATGATTTCACAATAAGCGGTTTAGGGGTGAATTTTGCCCCATACGATCCGAATACTGGCAGAGCCGGTGACTTTATTTTTACCAAGTCGCCATACCCATACAAAGTCTTTTGGGAATTTGGTGTACAAGTGAATTCGCCCGATGGAGTCAAGGAATTGCCAACCTTTGAATACCTTGTCGACCCGAATGCTAATGTCATGGCTATAACCGAGGGCAAAGTTGTATGGATGCAATATCAAGAGGAGAGTCATGACTGGGAAATAGGTATGTACTCTAAACATGATCCAGAGATTTACATTGCTTACGATCACATCAACTCACCTACCATAATGAAGGGTGAAAAAGTTGTTAGCGGTCAGATATTAGGAAAACCGGGCAATTGGGATCCTCCTTACGGTCGCTTCGAGATAATGCTCAACAAGGATGTAACAGGCTTATCATATTGTCCCTTTGTCTTTTTTGATCCAGCACTGAAGATGGAATATGAGCAGAAGGTATCTCAGCTGATGAGTGATTGGGAAACCTACAAATGCGACGAAGATATCTATGATGAGGCCAGCCAATTCTGTCCTGGTTGTCGCTATGAAACTATGAAGACATATTAAGAGGTTAGAATTTAGCTTTCTAGAATAGGGAATATGGATGTAGCGATTTAAGCATACTGCTGCTTATTCGATTATTTTGACTAGCGGCTAGCCAATCCAATAATTACTTTGATTGGAAGTACTTGTATTTCATATCTTCTTTTCATGCTGGACATATTAAATAGGACTCTAATTTATGGATTAATTAATCATGAGAAAAGGGAATCGCATGGGAAAGCATTTTAGCAAGTCAGATTTTCGTTTGGCTCTCGAATGTTAAACAGAGCTCTATTACGCATCCCGAAAGGGTGAATATGCAAAGCAAGGCTTCGACAATTCTTTTCTTGAAGCTCTTACGGATGGTGGATTTTAGGTCAGGGCTCTCGCAAGATTTCAATACTGCTACGAACCTTGTGTATATTGCTTTGGCAATCTGCTAGGAGTGTTCTTCATGCATAAGCATAAAAAGGTACATACTCAGCTTTTCTCTTAAGCGGAGTTGAGAAACTTCTAAGCCATAGCCTTCTTTCAAGAATCGACAATCCTATTCTGCTTAGGAATGCACGCTCTTTGAACTGTGATTCTCT
>JAKJFY010000078.1:0-5400 GCA_022704665.1 Spirochaetota bacterium
GAATACCGTGGTAGGGGGATTGGGAAAAAAATGATCGATGCAATGGCAAGAGGCATTCAAGGTTCAGGTTTTACGTTGATGTCGACTGTGTGTGCAGAGAATAAAGCCTCGCTTCGTGCGCATTTGGCGGGTGGTCAATTTGAGATTATCGAGACCTTACCAACAAATGAAATCGTCCTCAAAATGAAAGAGCATGTATGAATAATAAGATAGATAAAAATGTCTTTAGTGATTCAATGGCATTGAATCGAAATTTTATAATGTACTATAAAGGCCGCATCGCTCTCTATGCCTTTCTTGAGGCCATGGGCATAGCTAAGGGCGACCAGGTCTTAATGCCCGCCTATACCTGTGTAGTGGTGCCCAATGCGGTGTTGTATAAGGGTGCGCAGCCGGTCTATGTGGATATCGAACTCGATAGTTTTTCTGTAAATCCAAAACTCGTCGAAGCGGCGCTTACTCCTTCCGTAAAGGCCGTGCTGTGCCAAAATACCTATGGGCTTTCGGCGCATGTTGATGAGATTGTCGTGTTGTGCAAAAAGCGCGGTATTTGGTCCATCGAGGATTGTACGCATGGATTTGGGGGAACCTACAAAGGTAAACCCAATGGCTCCTACTGCGATGCCGCCTTCTATTCAAGTCAGTGGAATAAGCCCTTTTCTACAGCCGTGGGCGGATATGCCCTAGTGAACGATGTATCGCTTGCGCCAAAGGTAAAGGCATTTGCAGATGCGCTGCCGCAGCCTTCATTGAAAACACAAGTCATGCTCTGGGTTCTTCTCAAAGTGCGCTCTCTTGTGACGCCATCGACATACTATACAATGGTCAATGCCTATCGGTGGCTCAGTAAGAAAAACCTCGTAACAGGTTCATCGTCTGGCGAGGAGATCGAAGGTACCACGATGCCAAAGGACTATCTTTTGGGCATGAGCACTGTCCAGAGGAAAGCTGCTCAAAAAGCAATAAAAAAGCTGCCGGCGCTTAATGCACTCAGGAAAGCCAATGCCGCAGTCTTTACCCAGTACCTTTCTGAGCATGGCCTTAATCATGTAAAGCGCAAATATCACAATGATCATCTCTTTTTAAAGTATCCGCTCCTCGTCAAAGATAGAGATGCATTCTTTCACTATGCACGGGAAGCGCATATTCCACTGGGAGACTGGTTTGTCTCCCCATTGCATCCTGTAACGGGGGACCTTTCAGAATGGGGCTTTGAACCCGAGCGGTACCCCAATGCAGTGTTTGCTGGGTCGCACGTGGTCAATTTGCCCACCGATACTCATCATCCTGACAAAGTCATTGCATTCCTTCAAAAGCATTCTGGTCTAGTTTTTGATGAGACCTTAGAGGGTAGGATCTAGCGATTCTTTGACAAGAATTGCCATTGACATAATTATACAGAGATAGTACTCTTTTTTGTGTGCAATTATCGCACAAAATGTTCGAATTTTGATGTTAAACAGGGTTTATTGCTATGTTAATCGAGTTTTCATTTGAGAACTATCTTTCTTTCAAGGACAAGGCTACCTTGAGTTTCCTAATTCCAGGTACAAAAGATAAATATCCTGGACGCTATATGCTGGAAGTGGAACAGGGACGCTATTCGCTATCTCCTTTCGCCGCCCTCTATGGTAAGAACGCGTCAGGGAAGTCCAATGTTATCAAGGCTCTCAAAGATTTTGTTCGGCTGATTCTCTCTTCTCACAAATTGGATCTGGACGCTCCAATTCCTGCGTATAAGCCATATAAACTTGATGTACACTCGAGGACTGCTCCTGTTAGCTTTGACGCTGAATTTGTTGTGGAGGGTGTGCTCTATTCCTTCCATCTCCTCCTTGATCGGATATCGATCTTGGAAGAAAAGCTTGACTTTTTCCCAAAGGGAAGGCGCAGCTTACTATATTCCAGGGTCAAAGGTAATGCAATCAGATTTGGCAATAGTTTTAAAGGCGCGCCACGCAGCATCGAACAGCACCTGCGGGACAACGTACTTTTTCTATCGATGGCCGTGAGCATGAACAATGAATTACTCAAGCCCATATATCGGTACTTCCAGACTCAATATGAGTTTCACGTTGCGATGGATTCCAGGGAGCACATTGTAATCGAAACTACGCTAAAGCTCTTGAAAGAACAAGGGAAAAACACACCATACAAAAACGTGATTCTTGGATTTCTGAATGCTGCAGATATTAGTGTTAGCGATATCTTAATCCAAAAAAACGAAGAACTTGCCAAACGCCTTCCTTTTCCTATTGAAATGCCTCAACAAGAAAAAGATGAGATTATCGAAACTCTCGCAAACAGGCCGCTTCTTGGACACAAAGTCTACGATGTACAAAAGGATAGTGGAGAAACCGTTTTTCTCGACCTTAATGGTGAAGAGTCCGGTGGTACGATTAAGATGTATGAATTGGCGGGGGAAGTGGTCGATGCTCTGCAAAAAGGCGGCATGTTGTTTATTGATGAGTTCAATAGTGGCCTCCACCCTCAGCTCTGCGAGTACATTATCGGGTTGTTCCGCAAGAAAAGCACTAATCCACATGGCGCCCAGCTCGTTGTCGTGAACCATGACACAAATCTGATGGCGCAGGACGATATCTATCGTGACGAGATATGGCTTGTAGATAGAAACAAGTATGGTGAATCGGAGCTTTATTCTATTGACGAGTTTAGCAAGGATGAAGTTCGCAAAGGCACAAACCTTGAAAAATGGTATCTTGATGGCCGATTCAAGGCGATACCATCCATCTTTCCGTCTGAATTCAAACTGGAGATTTCGAAGTAGTTCCTATGCCAGAAAAACGTCGTCAATCTGGAACACGGCCGGTACAGCGCAGGTTCCTCATACTATGCGAAGGAGCAAAGGACAAGTCGGAGAATGCATACTTTAAGGCTTTGATTAAAGATCGACGAAACCCGGACAATCGGATCGAAGTGAAAGTTATTGACACAAAAAAGAACACTGCAAAAGAATTGGTTCAAGAAGCGAAAAAGCACAGAGAGTTCAAAGGCGATGAGTTGTGGGTCGTGTTCGATAAAGATGGCTATACTAAGCATGCTGCGGCTTTCGACTGTGCGAGAGCGAACAACATAAAGATAGCGTTTTCTTCGATATGCTTCGAATACTGGATCTTGTTGCACTACGAGTACACGACGCAGTCATTCTCTTGCTGTGACGAGCTTGTGCACTATATGGATAAAAGGTACCAGATCGGTTACGAGAAATCGGATCAGGAAACGTATAGCAAGACAAAATGTAAGATCGCGGTCGCAAAGAAAAATGCAGAGAACTGCCGCAAATATCAATTCGATGGCAATCCTGCAAACACCCAGGTATATGAGATGAATCCCTACACAAATATTGATGAACTTATCGAGGCTATCGAAATTTTTAGCGCAGATGAATGAGGGTATACAAAACGGGAGGCACATATATGTCAGAACCAATGCAATGGAAAGTGCAGCTTTTTAAGCTCAATTACGATGAGCGCGAATATAATGCGGTGCTAGAGACACTCAAGTCCGGCTGGATCACGATGGGTCAGCGCACGGTGGATTTTGAAACCGCATATGCAAAGGAGCTGGGCGAGGGGGCGCAGTGCCTTGCGGTGGCCAATGGCACGGCAGCGCTGCATATTGCGGTGCTCGCCTGTGGCGTAGGACCTGGAGATGAGGTGATTGTACCGTCTCTCACGTTCATAGCGGATTTGAATAGCGTGCAGGTGTCGGGCGGCAAGGTCGTGATTGGCGATGTCAGCTCCATGTCCGACTGGTCCATGGATCCTGCGGATATCGAGGCCAAGATCACGCCGCGCACCAAGGCGGTAATGATCGTGCACTATGCGGGCTATTCTTGCGATATGGATGCAATTGTCGATATCTGTAAGCGGCACAACCTTAAGCTCATCGAGGATTGCGCGCACGCGAATGGTGGTACCTACAAGGGCCGCAAGCTCGGCACCTTCGGCGATGTGTCGGCCTGGAGCTTTTTCTCCAACAAGAACCTTGCGGTAGGCGAAGGAGGTATGGTGGTGACGCGCGATCCTGAGCTCTACCAAAAGTGCAAAAACCTGCGTTCACATGGCATGACCGTGGCGAGCTTTGACCGCATGAAAGGCCGTGCCGCCACCTACGACGTGCTCGAGCCAGGCTTCAACTACCGCATCGACGAAGTGCGAGCAGCCCTCGGCCTTGTCCAGCTCGCCAAGCTCCCCGAAGCTAACGCTGCACGAGCTGCCCGCGTTGCGCACTACTTTAGCCGCCTCGATCGCATGTCGGACTTCCTATCCGTGCCCTTCCGCCACTACGATCGCGGAACGCCCACCTACCACATCATGCCCATCCTGCTTGCCGAAGACATCGACCGCGCCAAGCTCATCGACCTCATGAAAGACGATGGTATCCAGACCTCCATCCACTACCCGGCCATCCAGAGCTTTACCGCCTACAAAGACAAAGTCGGCCCCACCCCCAAAAGCCAGTACATCAGCGACCACGAACTCACCTTGCCGCTCTACCCCACCATGACCGACGCCGAAGTAGATCTTGTCTGCGATTCGCTAGAAAAGAATTTGCCCAAGTGCAGAGGATGATATAGTGATTTTAGCTTGTATACAATCATCCAGTAAATCCAGTATCATCCTGTAATTCTGTCTAAAATCTTATTATGGATGCAATACTAAACCTTATCGGTCGCGATGTTGATTTGTTTGCTGCCGACATCGCCACCCACGAAAAACAGCTTTCCTCCCTCGTGCAAGGTTCACGCTTTTTAGTGATCGGCGGCGCAGGTTCGATCGGCCATGCGGTCACCAAAGAGATCTTTGCAAGGAAGCCCAAACTCTTGCATGTTGTCGATATCTCAGAGAACAACATGGTGGAGCTCGTGCGCGATATCCGTTCGTCGCTCGGGTATATCGAAGGCGAATTCGCCACCTTTGCAATCGATGCAGGCAGCGATATCTTCGATGCCTGTATCGCCAATGGCCCAGGCTACGATTATGTGCTCAATCTATCGGCGCTCAAGCATGTGCGCAGCGAAAAGGATCCGTACACGCTCATGCGCATGGTCGATGTCAATATTTTCAATACCGATAAGACAATGCGGCAGGCAGCGGCGATGGGCAGCCGCAAATACTTCTGCGTGTCCACCGACAAAGCCGCGAACCCTGTCAACATGATGGGCGCCTCCAAGCGCATCATGGAGTACTTCCTCATGCGCCTAAGCGTGGAAGTGCCGGTTTCTACGGCGCGCTTTGCGAATGTTGCCTTCTCCGATGGTAGCCTCCTTTTTGGCTTTAATCGCCGCATGGAAAAAGATCAGCCGCTCTCCGCGCCGAACGATGTGCGCCGCTATTTTGTCACGCCCAAGGAATCAGGCGAGCTCTGCCTTATGTC
>JAKJFY010000007.1:0-60508 GCA_022704665.1 Spirochaetota bacterium
TTTTCGCGCGCACGGTCGTGCTTTGAGATACGCTCTCACGGTCCTGTCCGTGACGCCGAGCACCTGTGCAATCTGCAGCTGCGTGTAGCCCTGTGCTTGCAAGATTCGGGCTTCCAACATACATTGCTCCTTGTCCATGGGGTTCTCTCCAATACGTGTAGTGTCTGCTAACACCACCAGTATATCGGAGGCTGAGCCCCAGTTTTATTGCCCGACAACGTCAGGCTATGGACAAGAAACCGGAAAATTCTCCCCGACTAAAACCGGAATGTTATCACCGACTGTGACAAAACAGGGTATAGCGCTTCTTAAGGCGTCCCATGCTTGCCTCCTGCTAGCAAAATATTGCTATCATATCTAATTCACGGAGAAGATAAATGGCCTGCGATTATTAGTAATTACTTATAATATAATTATATCCCCAAGGGGAATTGAACCCCTGTTGGCGGGTTGAAAACCCGCTGTCCTAACCTCTAGACGATGGGGACATTCATTTCGGCATTCTAAGTCCTTTCTAAGGACGGGAAGGTCGAACGGCAGTGAACCTATCAGAATTTCCAATGCATGTCAATAAGCAATAAATACCTTTGTCTCGAAATTGTCGTGCGCCCGCTTATCCATAATTGAATCGACATAAGTTTGCGGAATCAAGATTTAAAAGCTTCTATATCTCTTCTTTAGCTAGATGTTCCATGATTTTCTTCTGCAATTCCTGGGCTAGCTTATTCTCGGGCATTATGCGTAATGCCAGCTCGCAATCGGCATGGGCTTGTACATAATCTCCAAGCTGCCACCAACATAGAGCTCTTCTATAGCGAGAAAAGAAATGATACGGGTGTATCTCGAGAGCCTTGGAGAAATCTTCTATGGCTTGTGTCAGTTCCTTTTGAATGCTCTTTACAACTCCGCGGTAATATAAGGCTTTATAACAGTTGGGATCGAGCATGAGACAGCTGGTAAAATCGGCTAGCGCTTCTTCATATTCAGATTGTGCAAAATAGGCCATACCTCGATGTTTGTACACCACGGCAGCAAGTGATGCTTCGGGCTTTTTATCGATAATCTTGGAATATATTGATATGGCATTCTTGAAATCTGAGGCATTATGTGCATTGAGCGCAGAGAGAAGCAGCATATCCATGTCAAGCCCGTTCCATCGGATTGGAGCTGAAATATTGTTTTCATTAAGAGAAGCCATCTCTCCTTGTTCTATCGTCTCAGCTGAAAATGGAGAAAGAACTTCCGTTGTCGCTTCAGAGATTCCGAAGATTTCGGCTGTTTTCTGTTCGATTTTGCCATAGAATCCTTCACGGCG
Organism: Spirochaetota bacterium; assembly: GCA_022704665.1. Classification (GTDB taxonomy): domain Bacteria; phylum Spirochaetota; class Spirochaetia; order Treponematales; family Rectinemataceae; genus Rectinema. The sequence goes on from JAKJFY010000007.1 coordinate 1,316, forward strand.
CTTCTTAAGCGCATCGCTCAGTTTTTTTTGATAATCCAGTATTTCCTGAAAAATGATATCGGACAGCGTAAGCGTGGCGTTTAGAGCAGCCAGTTTCCTTTTCAAGGGCTCATCGAGCGGAGTGAATTCAGCCTTGTAGACAATTTCATGTTCTACTTCTGCCCAAGCTTCTTGCAGAATCGTTCTCAACTGAATCTCTATTACATATCTTTCCAAGCCTTCACAGAGAGGGACTAGCTCATCGGGAATACGAATCAGCACATGGATAGATTCATACCCAAATTCACGAAACGAATGGTCCTGTCCTTTGTGCTCGATTTCGACAACCTCATAACGCTGGCTTAGAAGGGAAACAACTTCTTCCAGATCGCGCAAAAATGGACAGATAATTCTCATAGCAAGAACATCATTGATAGGCAAGGGATCCCCATGTTCATCCCAGGCTTTCTTAAGTAGCCTAATTCTTTTTGAAAAATAGGATTCAAAATCTTTGACCCTGCTTTTGATAGTTGGATGTATTCCCTTATCTTGCAAGAGCTTGGAGATTTCATGGACTGTCCTTGCCAAAGCTTCCTCATAGCCAGCCCGGTGCTGATCATAGAGCTTCTCCAGAAGAGTTTTGTTTGGAATATTCTCAAGATTATTCATAAGAATAAAGTTATCATGAAACATTTCAATCGGCAAATGAGGGGGCTACTTTATCACTTGTTTACATTAATAGCTCAATCGCGAATTAGCCCATTGGGCTAACACAGAATAGTATTTCGAGCATTTGCATTTACTTATTCAGATAGCAACAAAATTGAATTCATCGTGCAAGAATGCCATTTATAAATATATAGATATGAAAAGTTCCTGGTATCGTATCTTTAAGACTCTTTTCCAGCGCGCTCTTAAATGTCTTATACTCTGAAGATATTCTTGTCACATCTTGCGTCGAAAAATCTAGAAAAAGAGCATTCTTCCCCTCAACTATTCTAAGCAGCTTAATATCTAAACGTGTCAAAGGTTTAAGGTCTCTAGAAAGAGGACCAAGCAAAAGTTCTTCTACAGTAGCTTGGGCTTTTTCCTCTAGAGTCCCGATTGGCGCTATTGGACGCTTTTCTAGCCTCAATTCTCCTTTTTTCTTATCTGGGAAATAGAGACGCATACTATTGTATTGAAGCGTTGGCCCTTTCCATACAATAAATATGATAGCAAGGAAAATTATTATGGCAACAATATAGCCTTGCTTATGGTCTTGTTCTTTAGATGGAGTCATATCATTGTTCGAATTGTTCGATAAAGTCACAAACACCATTGTATATAGCATCCGCGATTTGCCTCAAGTAACCAGCCTGTGATAAAAGAAGAGCTTCAGACCTATTGGTCACAAAGCCTACTTCAATCAAAATAGAAGGCATTTTTGCATTTCGCACGACAAACCATTCCTCTGCGCGGATTCCTCGCGCTGGGCTTCTATCACCGATTATCCTGTCTATCCTCTGATATACTTTCTGAGCCAGGATTATGCTCTCCGTAGTAAATTCTTCTTCAAGCATGATATTTATTATGGGAGCTATATCCTCCCCTTTTTCTTTCGCGGTTTTTTCATCCACTACAGTACGTCGATAATTGGGATTTAGATACCAGACTTCAAAACCTTTTGTATTCTTGTTAAAAGAGGCATTTGCATGTATGGAGACATAGATTATTGCCTCTGTCTCTTCCAATTTTATCTTGTTAGCCATTTCGACCCGTTCCTCGAGAGTTGGATAAATGTCGCTCGAGCGGGTAAGCATAATTGTCCTTTCAGGATATCGAAGACGCAATAAATCGGCAAGCCTAAGGGCGATACTGAGATTCACGTCCTTCTCCTGAAGCCTAAAATCCTCGAATTCTCCTATAGCTCCTGGATCTTTACCACCATGCCCAGGATCTATCACAATAGCTTTTACTAAATATTTCGAGGATGTTCTTGGTTTTATCTCGAAAAATTCTTGTACTGTCTGTGCAAATTCCTTTTTAATTTGCAGAGATTTGACTGATTCGTAAGGCGCAGGCACTTCTTTTACAATTGCCCAATCAAGAAGTACATAAGGAACGTCTACTGCAAAGCGCACACTGCGACCTTCTTTTGTAATTGTTCCAGCATGAACTAATGGATCGTATTCCAGCGTGGCCTTGAGCGAATAGGCTAGATCCGAAATACTTATGTCTTCTTGTTTTGTCTCATTTGCAGCAAACAGTGGCAAATTAAATAGAACAAGCATTGATATAATAGCAATAGTTCTAGGCAGAATCTTCAGGCTAAATCTTTTCCTGCGGATTAAAACCAAGATCATATCTGGAAGCTTATACATTTCAGCCTAACAATAACAAGAATAAGTCCTTCTGTCACCCCAAAGCTAAGTTGTCCAAAATGCTGGAGTAAGCTAAATATCGAAGAAAAATGCTGAATTACCACAAGAGCTATTGCATCGAAAGTTTCCATGAGTATACAAGATAAGAAAAGACACCACTACATATTGTAGTATCATGGTATTATGCTAGTATAGATGGTATGATTCACTTCAAGGAGATAGAATATGAAAATAGAACGCTTGTTTACTAAAGCAGGCTATGGCCCTTATGAGAAGATTAAATGGGAAAAGCGCAAAAGTGAGATTAGAAATCCCGATGGTTCAATTGTTTTTTCGATGGATTCCGTCATAGTACCTTCATTCTGGAGTTCCATAGCAAGCGATATCCTGGCCCAAAAATACTATCGAAAAGCGGGAGTCCCCAAAGATAAGGCCCACGAATGGAAGAAGTTTGTCCCTGCCTCCCAGACTACCCCTTCTAATGAAGATACAGTCGATGATGCCGAACACGATGCTCGCCAAGTATTCCATAGGCTTGCATATACATGGTGCGATTGGGGACAAAAAACGGGCTACTTCGATTCCGAAGAGGATCGGCAAGCTTTCTATGATGAGATTTGCTATATGCTCGCACACCAGATTGCAGCGCCAAACAGTCCACAATGGTTTAATACAGGGTTATTCTCTGTTTATGGCATCGAAGGACCAGCCCAGGGACATTACTTCATAGATCCAAACACTAAAGAGTTGACAAAATCAGAATCGGCCTATAAGCGACCTCAACCTCATGCCTGTTTCATTCTCGATGTAAAGGATGACTTAGTGAATGAGGGCGGAATTATGGACCTCATAACAAAAGAAGCCCGTTTATTCAAATATGGTTCTGGTACAGGATCTAATTTCTCACGCTTAAGAGCTGCCAACGAAAAGCTCTCCGGAGGTGGCGTTTCATCAGGTCTGCTTTCGTTTCTAAAAATAGCTGATAGATCTGCTTCAGCCATAAAATCTGGTGGTACAACCAGGCGCGCGGCCAAAATGGTTATCCTCGATGCAGACCATCCCGATATTGAAGATTTTGTGCGCTGGAAGACCGAAGAGGAATATAAGGTAGCATGCCTTGCTGCAGGCAGTGGCCTTTTGAATCACTATGCAAAAGCAATGATTTCTGCGATCGAAGACATGGGAGCTCAAGATGAAAACAGCTATCTACCTGATCGAAATCTACTCTTGCGCAAGGCTATAAAACAGGCACTCAATGCAGGAATCCCTTCATCATGGATTTATCAGGTACTGACCTATTATGCACAGACAGGCAGGGCTCCTCGAATGCCACAATATAACACGGCCTGGGAGTCTGAAGCTTATAACACTGTTTCTGGCCAATCTTCTAATAATTCTGTAAGAATAAATAACGATTTTATGGAAGCTGTTGTCAATGATCTCGATTGGGAGCTAATAGCGCGTACTACGCAGAAGCCCTTCCATGTAACCAAAGCGCGTAACCTTTGGAATGAGATTGCCGAATCAGCGTGGTTCTGTGCTGATCCGGGTCTGCAATTCCATACTACTATCAATGAATGGCATACCTGTCTTGCCGATGGCGAGATTCGAGCATCCAATCCATGCTCGGAGTACATGTTCCTCGATGATACGGCTTGTAACCTTGCATCTTTGAATTTGCTATCTTTTTATGATTTTGAAGCAGGCAAATTCGATGAAGTGGCTTATCGCCACGCTATTCGGCTTTGGACTCTTGTGCTTGAGATTTCCGTTGCAATGGCACAATTCCCCTCCAAGGAAATAGCTAGAAATAGTTTTGACTATCGGACCCTTGGATTAGGATACGCCAACGTTGGAAGCCTGCTCATGGTTATGGGTCTTCCTTATGATTCTGAGAATGGAAGAGCTGTAACGGCTGCTCTGTCGGCAATTCTTACTGGTGAGGCTTATGCTCAATCAGCTCGCATGGCAAGAGAGCTTGGGCCATTTGCTCGCTATGAGGCCAACAAAGAATGTATGCTAAAGGTAATAAGGAATCATAAGCGCGCAGCATACAATGCGGCAAAGGAGGAATATGAAGCGCTGAGTGTTTTTCCTAAAGGCCTCGATTCACAGTCATGCCCTAGTAATCTTCTAAATGCAGCGCATGAATGTTGGGATGAAGCCATTCAGCTAGGAGAAAAGTATGGCTTTAGAAATGCTCAGGTGACCGCTATTGCGCCCACTGGCACCATAGGTCTCATTATGGATTGCGACACTACTGGGATCGAGCCTGATTTTGCTCTTGTCAAATTCAAGAAACTTGCTGGCGGAGGGTATTTTAAAATTATAAACAGCTCAGTTCCTCCTTCTCTTCATGCGCTTGGCTATTCTGAGAACGAAATTGCAGATATCATTCAATATGCTTTGGGAAAGGGAATACTAGAAGGAGCACCGGGAATCTCGCGTCAGTCTCTAGTAGACAAGGGCATTCCAAATAATTCAATCGATAGAATCGAAAAGTCTCTTCAAAACGCAATCAATCTAGATAGCTGCTTTTCTCCATATTATGTTGGCTATGATGTTCTAGAAAAATTGGGAATATCAAAAGAAGAAGCGAGTACTCCGGGATTTAGCCTTTTATCTCGCTTAGGCTATAGCGAAAGAGAAAAAGAAGAAGCTGAGGTTTTTGCATGTGGTACAATGGGTCTTGAAGGCGCTCCACACCTTAAGCCCGAGCACTTAGCTGTCTTCGACACGGCAACGCCCTCAGGAAAGAGAGGCAGCCGCAGCATATCATGGCATGCACATATAGCCATGATGGCTGCAGTGCAGCCATTCATTACAGGAGCCATTTCCAAGACTATCAACATGCCCAATGATGTTAGTATAGATGATATCAAAGGGGCATATATGCTCGCCTGGAGATCGATGCTCAAATCTATCGCCATTTACAGGGACGGATCAAAACTCTCTCAACCACTTGCTGCTCTTACACCAGGCTCAAATATCATTGCTGATTCGATCATGGCTCTTCAGTCAGGTGAAATGGCTCTAGAAGATGTTGCTTCTCAAGAAACCACCTCGGCTAGTTCAACTAAAAAGAGTTTCGAGCCAGAACTTCCCGGTCTTCCTGTAGCACCGCGCGGCGTAAGAAGAGCTCTTCCAAATAGAAGAAAGGGCTATACCCAGAAGGCAAAGATAGGTGGTCATTCTATCTTCCTTAGAACCGGCGAGTACGAAGATGGCAGCCTCGGGGAGATCTTTCTCGATATGCATAAAGAAGGCGCTGCCTTCAGAAGCATTTTGAATTCTTTTGCAATAGCCGTATCCTTGGGCATGCAATATGGTGTACCTCTAGAAGAATATATAGACGCCTTTACATTTACGAAATTCGAGCCAAATGGAATAGTTAGTGGGCATGACTATTTAAAAATGGCTACAAGTGTCCTAGATTTTATTTTCCGCGACCTCGCAATCTCCTATCTACATCGCTATGATCTTGGGCAGATAAAACCCGAAGACCTTATTGCGACATCCACACAATCGCTTTCCAATAAAACTTCGAGTGCCTTTGAGAGTGGCAAGAGACAGTTTCCGACAGAAATGGATACGAATATTCCGCTCATTAGAGAGGCTAGGCAAAAAGGGTATGAAGGAGATGCTTGTCCTGTTTGTGGTAACCTTACGCTCGTTAGAAATGGTACTTGCCTCAAGTGTGAGACATGTGGATCAACCACTGGGTGTAGCTAATTCCTAAAAGTATAAGTGAATCTTATGGGCTATAACAGCATCAAGAAATAGATCGCTATGGCGAACTCACCTTGAAGTGCATATGTATTAGTTATTATTCGGCAAATCCTGCAAAAATACCTAATAATAAAGCTCTAAGATCGCATCATTATTCATTTTAATGCTTGTGGTATAAAAAGTTATTTTTGCGTCACCTTATTGACTCAGATACGATATTAGGCAAAAATGAATACATGTCTTAGTCATTCATAAGGCAAAATGAAAGGAAGGAGCTTAGATGAAAAAACGAAAGATAATAATCATCGGGGCAGCGGGAAGGGATTTTCATAATTTCAACACTCGCTATAGAGAGGATGAATCAACCGAGGTTGTAGCCTTTACGGCCGCTCAGATTCCCAATATCGATGGAAGAAGATATCCAGCTGCTCTAGCTGGGCGACTATACCCTGAAGGGATACCTATTTATTCTGAAAGTGAGCTTCCCGATTTAATTGGACAATATGATGTCGATGAATGTGTATTCTCTTATTCCGATGTACCCTATTCTCATGTCATGAAAATGTCAGCCATAGTGAATTCAGCCGGTGCTTCCTTTACCTTGCTTGGTCCTAAGGACACTCAACTAAAATCGAGTAAGCCTGTCATATCGGTTTGTGCTGTACGTACCGGCTCAGGCAAGAGTCAGACTTCACGGAAAATAGTCCAAATGCTTATGAAGCGCGGGCTTAAAGTCGTTGCGATTCGCCATCCTATGCCCTATGGGGATCTTGTACAACAGAAAGTCCAGCGTTTCGCTACTATAGAAGATCTAGCGCGTTATCGCTGTACTATTGAAGAGATGGAGGAATATGAGCCTCATATAGCTCGTGGCAATGTCATCTATGCAGGAGTAGATTATGAGGCAATTCTTCGCCAAGCGGAGAAAGAAGCTGATGTGATTCTCTGGGATGGTGGAAATAATGACTTTTCATTCTATATTCCAGACCTGCAAATAACAGTCGCAGACCCGCTTCGCGCTGGCAACGAGGTATCCTTCTACCCTGGCGAAGTCTGCCTTAGGACCGCTCATGTAGTAATAATCAACAAAATCGATTCATCCTCACCAGAGCAGGTCCAAATAGTAAGAGATAATATTGCACGGACAAATCCTTCGGCTATTGTAATCGATGGAGCGAGCCCTATCACTGTAGATCGACCGGAATTGATCCGCGGCAAACGAGTCCTATGTGTAGAGGATGGACCGACTCTTACACATGGCATGATGAAATTTGGAGCTGGCGTCGTAGCAGCTCGAAAATTCCATGCTTCTCAGCTTATTGATCCTCGTCCATTCCTCAGTGGAGGACTAAAGCAAACATTCAATACTTATCCCGATATAGGAACCCTCCTTCCTGCAATGGGATATAGCGAGACGCAAAAGCGAGATCTTGAAGATACCATCAATCGAACCGACTGCGAGACCGTTATCATAGCAACTCCCATAGATTTGAATCGCATCATCCATATAAACAAGCCAACTGTTCGAGTCGATTACGAGCTTCAAGAGATCGGATTGCCGAATCTCGATGAGGTTCTGGAGGACTTCTGTATAAAGAAAGGTCTATCTTGAGACAATGATAAATCCGCCTAAGGAGGCGGTTTGATTGTATAGAAAAATAAAAAGGGCTGCCCAACTTGTTGGGCAGCCCTTTTTTAGGTCTAGAATCTCAGCCAGCAATAATGGCTTCTGTAGGACAGGCCGCGGCACATGCTCCACAATCGATGCATGTCTCTGGGTCAATGTAGCGAGCATTATCCTTTTCGCTAATTGCGCTTACTGGGCATTCGCTTTCGCAAGACCCGCAATTCGTGCAAGCCTCCGTCACTCTGTACGCCATGTCAAACCTCTCTGAAAAATATGATTATTCCTTGAAGGATGTTTTATTATTTTATCATTAAACATCTAATATGGGAATGGGTTTCCAGATAATACGGAATAATAGCTTTCATATAGATAGATATTGAGCGATATCTTCGATTCCATTATATAGCTTCCATTCCTTTCGGCATCCATCATGCTGAGGAAGACATACTGAAAAAGCTTCAAGCCACAATCTATTAGAGTCTTGTTCGCCATACAACAGATCCCCTAGAATAGGCAAACCAATCCATGCGCTATGAGCTCGAATTTGATGGCGAAATCCCTTCTGTATTTCAACTTCGAGGCATACTACTCCATTCGGCAGTTGCAGTTTAGTATTGCTTCCTTCCATCACTTTATAGGCAGCAATATATTTGCTGACATATATGTCTTTTGTGATTGGCTTATTGGATTTTGGGGCAAATTCTGGCGCGATACAGGACACCAAAGCACCTTTGGGACCATAGGGTCGAAAATAGCTTTCTATATATACTTCTTTATTGGATAAAAGTTCTCCGATAAAAAACGATTGCCTCTCTTTCTTTGTTCTAGGCAAGGATCCTATAAGCTCGCGCTCTGAAAAGGCAGAAATTAAAACATAAGTCTTTGCAATGGCAAGTTCTTTCTGTGCTTGCCGAAGTCTTATGAGGCTCTCCCGATTCGCCGCAAAGAGCAGAATCCCAGATGTAGCCTGATCTAGCCTATAAACAAGGCCAAGTTCTCTATCAACTAGAGACTCTCTAAGGCCAGATATTGCCTGATCATTTAGCCAAGATACTATAGAGCGGTCGCTTTTTTTTTGACTTACAGAATGCCAACCACATGGCTTGTAAACAGCATAAACCTGATCATCTTGGCCAATTATAAAGGGTTCTTTCTCTTCTGCAAATGGCGTCATTTATTCCGTTTCCTTATTCTGAAGCCTATACAGATTCCAGTACAAGCCTTGAAGAGCTATCAATTCATCATGTGTACCTATCTCTACCACACGACCTTGCCCAAGCACGATGATCCTATTAGCATTACGAATTGTAGAAAGTCGATGCGCGATAACAATGCTCGTATGGCCTTTCAAGAGGCCTTCAATGCCCCTTTGAAGAAGCTTTTCTGTCTCTGTATCTATAGAACTTGTAGCTTCATCGAGAATGATAACAGATGGCTCATGAGCAAGGACTCTTGCAAAAGAAATTAGCTGCCTTTGGCCAAGCGACAGATTGAGCCCGCCTTCTGCAAGAGGAGTATCATAGCCCTGAGGCAAAGATATGATGAAATCATGAGCATAGACAGCCTTTGCAGCTTTTTCCAGCTTTTCTTGTGAAAGATCGAGCCCAAGGCTTATATTCTCCCGAATCGTCCCTTGAAAAAGAAAAACATCCTGAGGAACAGGTTGAATGAGTTTTCGGATTTGCTTTAATGGAAATTGGCCAATTGGCACTCCATCGATCAAAATAGACCCCTTCTGGATATCCCAAAATCGTGCCAATAGATTTGCTATTGTAGATTTTCCTGCACCAGTATATCCGACAATTGCAACTTTTTCACCAGGATTTACAATAAAAGATACATCTTTGAGCACCCACTCTTCATTTTTATATGCAAACCACACGTGCGAAAGTTCAATATGGCCCCGAATAGTTCTAGGAAAGGGCTGGCCTACTAATTCTGGTAACTGGTCTGGAAGTCTTTCATCTTGGTCCAAAAGACCAAAAATTCTCTCACCGCTGGCCATTGCGCTTTGCAAGAGAATATATTTTTCCGATAGATCCTTGATCGGAGAGTAAAACATAGAAATCAGGCTTATAAAAGCAATGAGGGTACCGATAGATATCTGCAATCTCAAAAATAGCATCGCACCAAAAAAGATTGCAAGAACTGTCGTTAGTGTTGCCATAAAATCGACAAAAGGCCTGAAGGTGGCATAGACATACATCTCGGCAATATTAGCCTTTAATAGCTGCTCATTGTTTTTTCCAAAATCCTTAGAAACCCTGTTTTCTTGAACAAAGAGCTTGACGATATCTATTCCTGATATGTGCTCCGATAAAAAGGAATTTACCCTACTAGTCCAATGGCGTTGATTTCGAAAAGCATCACGCGCCTTAGTGCGTGCAACTGTAGAAGCGATAAAGACTAAAGGCATTGTCGCCAATACGATAAATGCTAGTTTCCAACTCAGTAAGAAAAGCACAATGAGAGATCCTATCATGATAGAAGCATCTTTGATGAAAGCGCTTAATACATCGCTAAAGAATTGGCTGATAACTTCTATATCGCTTGTCAATCTCGTAACCAAGCGCCCAACTGGCTGTCTCGAAAGATAAGAAAGCGACTGTTCTATCACATGGTGAAAAAGCTCAAGGCGCATGTCCTTCATGATGAAGGTCGAAATCTGATTCGTGAACCATGTCATTGCGAAGGTTGCAACAAGTACAATCAATAGCACAATCAATAAAATGAAACCGAAGCGCAAAAGAGCTCTATTGTCAGCTGCTCGAAGAATATCAGCATCTTTAGATTTTAGAGTCCTCAAGACCGAAGATGGAAGCACTCCCCAGTTGTCTGAAAGCTCTGCTCTAGGGATTCTCTCTGCAACAGACATCTTTTCTTCGCGCATTGGATCAAGTGGAAATACATAGCTCGCTTCATTGTCTAGAAGGCCTTGTTCGAAAAGACGATTTCTTTCGGCCATAGTGAGTCCTGCGAGGCGAGAAGCCCGTACATATATACGTTCGCCGATCCTAACTTCGAGAGAACTCTCGTCTTTAGAAAGGATATATACTGCTGAAGGATCTACGCCGTACCAATCGCGAACAACTGCATCGTCGATGGCACGCTTTATGATGGTTGGAGATATGAGTTCTCCGGCAGTGGCTATTGCGAGGGCTAGAATAGCTATTATCGCATAGAGCTTGTAGGGTTTGAGATAAAGTAGAATTCGGCGTGCAATCTGTGCATCATAGCCTTTTGTGACAGGCTCTGCATCGAAGTATTCATCCATAGATTGTTTCCTCTGACACAGAAGCATCATGCGCAGATGACTTTTGATCTACTACCGTTTTTCTTTGAGAAATATTATCTCTAATAGAAGTAATAGAAGCCTGCTGTTCAAGCTGCTGCAAGGCTGCAATTCTAGCATAAAAACCTTCTCTCTCGGCCATGAGCTCTTCATGCGAACCTTGCTGGATTATTTCTCCACTGTCGAGCACTATGATATTATCGGCGTTGCGCAGAGTCGATATTCGATGAGAAACGATGATGGTAGTCCTGCCTTTTCTCTCATCTATCAGAGAACTAAGAATATGCTCTTCTGTTTCCGCATCTACAGCCGACAATGCATCATCTAGCAAAAGAATATATGGATCAGCTGCAAGAGCCCGAGCCAGAGCAATTCTTTGTTTCTGGCCTCCAGAGAGTGTTATCCCTCTTTCGCCTACAATTGTCTCCCACCCATGGGGGAAAAGCTGATAGTCACGATCAAGTCCCGATATCCTAGCAATTGCTTCAAAACGTTCGGGGCTGATATTGTATGCAGAAAAAAGGACGTTTTGCTTTATGCTATCTGAGAATAAGAAGCTCTCCTGAGGCACCATACCGAAAGCAGACCGAAGTTCACTCAGCCCAAATAAACATATATCTATATTGCCTATAAATACATGACCTTCTCCGGGTTCCAACATTCGCGGAAGAATTTTTAAGAGCGTGCTCTTACCTGATCCAACTTTTCCAAGAATTCCTAACATCGAGCCTTCATGAATGTGAACAGAAATATCCTTCAATACAGGCTTTTGCGCTCCTGGATATATATAATAAAGGTTTTTAATGTCTATATTGCCCCTGGGCATCTGTCTTAGGCAATTAGATGATTCCTTGATCTCCGGCTCTGTTCTGAGAATTTCATTTATTCTTTTCAGGCTTGCAGCCCCACGTTGGATGATATTCACAGTGAAACCAGCACTCATTAGAGGCCATACCAACATTTCAAGGTATGAAAGCATAGCTATAATCGAACCCGGGGTCATCTTATTCCTAATTGAAGCCCTACCACCAAAAAGTATGAGCAGTACCGTGCTCAATCCAGAAAGAAAAGTGATAAAAGGAAAAAAGAAGCCAGAAGTCTTTACGAGATCCATAATTGCATTTTTATAATCCGTATTCGCAATTGAAAATTTGTTGAAAAAATAATCTTCTTTTACGAAGGATTTTACAATCCTTATTCCAGAAAGGGATTCCTGGGCAATATCCGACAAGCGTCCATAGATATCCTGAATCTTCTTGAACAGTTTCCCGACTATTCGACCAAAGAGCAAAATCAGAGCAGTAATTAAAGGCAAAGGAAGGATTATCCAAGCAGCAACCGCTGAATTGTTCGCAAACATTGCAATGATAATCATGGCTGTCATAAAAATACCGTCGATAAGAGACACGAAACCCATACCCGTTGCTTGGCGAATTGTACTTATATCGTTGGTTGCTCTTGCCATCAGATCGCCTGTAGTATTCTTTCTAAAGAAACTGCCCGACATTGACAGGATATGTGAGAAAAGTCTATCTCTCATTTCTGCTTCGATTCGTCTGCTTGCAATATTGATAAAATACCGCCAGAAAAATCGTCCTATAGATATTAAAAGAGCAAGCAACAGCATATGAATCAAAGGACTGATGATGTCAGCAAAAACAAAAGTTCCGCTAGTAATGCAGTCTATAGCCATTTGAATATATCGAGGAATGAGAACCTGGCTTGCATCTACTATAATAAGACATAAGATACCGCCAATATATCGATATCTATAACTTCTTAGATGAGGCAACAATGTTGTGTATTCTTTAAACATATTTTTTTATTCTAACGATGGCTTAGAAACACAGCAAGCAGTTGCTTGAATCAGAATCTTCTGCCATATTGCACTCATGAGCCAGGAAGATTTCATTGTATATACAGATGGCGGATGCAAAGGCAATCCTGGGCCTGGCGGATGGGCCTATATTATGCGCTATGGCGATCGATATCGAGAAGCCTGGGGTGGAGAGCCTTATACCACAAATAATAGAATGGAACTTACTGCTGTTATCATGGCGCTATCTTTTCTAAAATCAAGAATAGAAGAGGCTAGTTCTTCGGCCTCTAGCAGATCGCTGGAATCCCCACCATCTTGGACAAGAGCACAAATCAATATATTCACCGATTCGATGTATGTAAAAAATGGTATTACAAGATGGCTCGCAGAATGGAAAAAGCGTGGCTGGAAAACCTCTGCAAAAAAGCCTGTCATGAATCTTGAGTTATGGCAAGAATTGGATAGCCTATGCTGCAAGCTCGAACCTAATTTTGAGTGGGTAGAAGGACATGCAGGCAACATCGACAACGAACGCTGTGACAGATTGGTTCACCTTGCCATAGAGGATGTGCTCCGTCAGAAAGAAAGTGGAACTTCGATAGTTCTATCACTATGATTCTTTTCTTTTAATTTATAATCAGTCTTAGGTGAATGCTCAGCGCAAAGCAGCCAATAGTTCCTTGGCAAATACTTGACCACCGAGCGTCCTGAGCGCTGCAGAGATCGCCTCTGCCTCAGAAAGCCCCATTCCTTGAGCGCCCTTGCTCCCCGAATAGAGAGTATTTCCTTCTATCAAATCAATAGCACTCAGGGATCCTGTCACCGAAGCGATGAAAAAACTATCCTCTTTAGTAATCGAGACAAGCTCAACAGTAGCCAAAATAAAGCGCTTAGCCTGAGTTGGGGCAATAGCTTTAAGCTGCGCAATATCGGGCTTTCCGAATTCAGCGGAGATTTCTGTCGTGAAAATAGAGAAACCTTCCTTTACGAGTGCTTCTTCAAGACTCTTTATAAATGTTTCAGGATCTAGGCTGCCTCTCTGTGCTTGGTTTTTAAGATAGACCCCAATAGCCGTAGGAACACTTTTAGCTGCTGAAACAACCTTATAACTCATATATATTCTTATGCCCGACAAATCGCTTTCTAATGCTTCCATGTATGGCAATGCCCATCCAGGTAACCCTCCTAGAATATCAGCAATACTTCCAAAATCTAGCTGCACGGTAACTTGATAATCCCCAGCTAATTCTACGAAAGGAACATCGAATGAGACGATGCCATCTTGATTGGTAAAGACTTGCTGTGTAGCAGTACCCAATCGTCCTGAAGTCAGTCTTCGAGGATAAGTTACAACAAGCGGAGCACCGGGCACTCCTTCTTCTCTTCCTCCACGATTAGTTATAAGCTTCACCGCATATGATGGAGCCTTAGTGCTGCCCAGCGGTATTTCCAGATTCGATGGAGACAACATTACCAATTTAAGCGTAGCGGCTAATGCTGAAGCTTTCTTAGCATTGCGTTCGAGCTTTATCTGAGCATTCTCGATATCAGAGCTTCCTGCTGCTGACATAGCTTCCGCATAAGCGCGAATAGCATCGATCAAGTGCCCCTCGTTGGCTGCAGAATCACCCTTCTGTTCGGGTATTGCCACGGCATCGGCTTTTTCCTTGAGTAAAGATTCGATTCGAGCTTTCTCTCTATTAAGCTCCTTTGTTTCATATCGGGCTAGGACATGCACGGTATAAAGCCCAGTTTTTTTGTCACTCTGTATATATTTTTCGACTACCTCAAAACCCGAAAGCCGACCCTTAGATTCTGTCTTAACTGTCTGTGTTATCTGGGCCTCATATTCGCTGAGAGAAGCTTTTGCTTCGGCGCTGGATGCTACGCTTATCGATACTCCCATGTACTGCATGATACCCGCAATCAATGCTGCAGTTGCATCATTAAGGGCTGTTGCGCTATCCTTTGCCGAAGATGATCCAACAAAATAAGTATATTTTGCATCAGGGCTTGGCGTCTTTTTCACCCATTCCGGAATGCTGGGCGCACTAGCGCAGCTCACCACAAGCAAGAAATAAATCATCATCCATAAAATGATGCTCTTTTTCATTTATAATTCCTCTCTGGGTGAGAAATTCTAACTTATACTAAAGAAAGCCTCGGCATTATATATCATGCATCGAGGCTTTCTATTTATTCTTTATTATTGGATCAATGAGATTCACCAAAGAAATCTTTGGCTACTGTGTTTTGGACCAGATCCATAGCGCGCTTTTGCTCAGGCGTTGCTGGCTCGCCACCTGCCATTTGAGAGAAGAGTATGTCGAACTGTTTTTGCAGCATATTCTTATCGATCGCCCATAGCTGAATTACCCGATATATTTGCTTATCAGGCTTATTCTCTGGAGTATAAGTCTGAACCTTAACCCACCAATCAGCCTCCATCCTAAAACCAGAGAATTTAGCTTCACCCACACTTGCCACAAAGCGCTCTCCGTACGCTCCAAAATTCTTGGAATCCGCATCTGCAACATTCGCACCTTTGAATGCATCTTTGACTCGTGTTGACAGATAGCGAGCAATCTCAGTATCAGCCTGCATACGCTCAGCGAGCAATTGTGCACTTTGGAGATTCTGAGCTTCGAATTGAGCTATGAAAACTACTTTATCCTTATAATCGGGCAGTTTTTCAATATCCCGGTAGCCACCTACGATTGCAAGCTCTACCCATTTAGGTGTCTTGACGCCGTATGCAGTGCCTTTATCCTCAATAAGCACTTCTCCCTTTCGAAGAGGGGGCTTTGTGCCACACGAGATGACGACCGCGGCCACTAGAGCGATCAATACTAGCTTCCTTGCTTTCATCTTTTCCTCCTAATAATGAACTTTACAAAAATGCATTAGAGTCCTGTATTGAATGTGTAGGATCTTCCTCTCATATACAAAAGATAACAATTCGGAAAACCCGACATTGAAGCAGCATCATAGACGGTATCTTGAATCTTAGAAGCTGGCATAAAAGCATAAAGAGCAAACCGAGTTTCTCCTGGCGAATAGGACAGTCTTTCAACCTCACGCACTCTTTTCACCAAATTCCTTTCAAATTGAGATACCGCCATTGCATCAGGAGTGTTCTGAAGTATAAGTTCGTATCGAACCCCTCGAGATGCGGTCATAGTACTCATAAGCAATTTTGCTTGCTCAACGACTTTTGGCATCGATTGCCAGATAATCCCTGATATTGCATTCATCATCGCCGCATCTGGAGAGACAGGGCTAAATGTCTGCGGGCTTAAAAAGGAAATCGATCCAAGAAGTGCTGCCGTCGACGCATCAAAAATCTTGATACTACCTTGTGCTGATCCAGTCCAAGCTCCAGGTACTCCTCCAAAGCTTGTCTTAGCATCTATTTCAAGGTAGATATCCGCATTGAGTTTCTGTGCGATATAAGTGATGATATCTATAGAGCCACCTGTCTCTGCCTGATAAGCGCTTATCTGATCTTTTTTATTCTTTTGAATCTGATCGAAATCGATGACAGAAAGCCCTTCTTTTTCGATGAGGTATCGATTCGCCTGTGAGACAGCAGCCTTTGCAAGCTGTGGATCTAAGCCACTATTCTCATTGTAATATACTAGATAGCTGAGTCTATTAATATAATTCTGAAAGAATCTGCTTTCTTCTGCGGTCATTGGTTGCGCATAATAACTTGCGCTTGCCTGCGGACTAGAAGAAGGCATTGATTGCGCTTGAGTCTCGCTAGGCATAGGCTGCTGGCTTTCTACAACCGCTTTTGCAGCAGACTGAACATCTCCAGGAGCTGTTGTGCTTGGCATTTCTGGTGTCGAAGTACCTTGAACAATCTCTTTTGCTCTCTGACTTTCCGAACTGGGTGTCTCTGCTGGAGGAGGCGTTGCACAACTTATAAGAAGACCAATAATCAAAGCACCAATAAGATATTTATTAAAAAACCATGTCCTTTTCATGCTATTATTATTGGACAGCTTTTATGTTTTTGCAAGATAGAAATGCAAAATAAGATATAAAAATAGAAGATTTTTCTCTGAGCGATGCGCGATTTGAACGCGCGACCTTCGGCTCCGGAGGCCGACGCTCTATCCAGCTGAGCTAATCGCTCTTGTAGGATGCAGATTTAAGCCTGCATAACTCATATTTTTGCATATTAAGACTTCGATCAAGATGCGTCAAGCCAACGTTTATCTTAAAAAAGCATGTTTAGAAATCGATTCAAGACTTGGCAAAGTATTCATCTCTCATTAGATTTCCTTGTATCATGTATGGCGAACCTATCTTGCTTGCAAGTGAATCCTCGCGAAGGGGTTCAATTCTTGAATCGATAAGAATACCTTTTATTAGGATTATGCCTTCAATAGACGAGACGGCGTTCGATAACCTAGATCCTGGAGAACGTGTCATAGCCCTTGCAACAACAAAAGCAAAGCGTGGCAATGCTCTTTGGTCTGAGAAAACCCAAAGACAAAAGGTAGTTAAGGCCTCTATTGAGAAGTATTTAGAAAAGGCGTCTTTTGATCGAGAAAGCCTTAGAGAACCTCGATTTGTGCTTGGTGCCGATACATTAGTAGCCTTTAGGATGTCCGAGCGTTGGATAACGCTCGGCAAACCGGCTAACAAGCTCGAAGCTTTCGAAATGCTTTCGATGGAAGCAGGCAAACGACAGACTGTTTTTAGTGGACTTTGCCTTATTGATATGGCAAACAATCGGTACTACCCCGCTCTCTCTATCTCTGAAGTCAAGTTTTCACCAATGACACCTGAAGAAATATCATGGTATATTGATTTTGGGGAATGGCGCGGAGCAGCAGGAGCATACCGAATCCAGGAAATTGGCTCATGCTTTATAGAAGAAATAAGAGGTTCATCCTCAGGCGTAATGGGCTTGCCAATTCATGAATTATATGGCATTCTCCGTGCGTCGGGGTATTTGGATCCTTAACAAGGAGAAACCCAAATTATCGACAATCCAGCCTTTTAAGTGCTGGGCATTTTCCGCCTAGCTTTCTAGTAGAGAGCAGGACGAGATATAAGGAAGGGAACCGGAATCTATTCCGGTAGTGGGAGGTCTACGTGGCAGTAGTGACCATGAAGAATCTGCTTGAATCAGGTGTACACTTTGGACACCAGGTCAAGCGCTGGGATCCGCGTATGAAAAAATACATTTTCGCGGAGCGCAATGGTATTCACATCATAGATCTGCAAAAAACCATCCAGGCCATAAAAGAAGCCTATGATGCAGTGCAGAATGTAGCCAGTTCTGGGAAATCCGTGCTATTTGTCGGAACAAAGAAACAAGCCCAAGCAGCCATACAAAAAGAAGCCGAGCGCTGCGAGCAATTCTATGTAAACAATCGCTGGCTAGGTGGCATGTTAACAAACTTTTCCACCATAAGAAAATCTGTTCAGAGGCTCAAAAAAATTGAGCGTATGGAAGTAGACGGAACTTTCAACAGTCTTACCAAAAAGGAAATCGCAAGTCTTCAAAAAGAAAAGGCAAAGCTTGAGAAAAACCTCGGCGGAATAAAGGAGATGACAAGCTTACCAGGTATCCTTTTTGTTGTGGATACGCGCAAAGAGGCAATCGCGGTTGCGGAGGCTCAGCGCCTCGGCATTCCTATTGTGGCAATAGTCGATACCAACTGTAATCCGGAAGGCATTACCTATCCAATTCCAGGCAATGACGACGCTATTCGATCTATTAGCCTTTTCACTCAGATCATAGCAAATGCGGTAATTGAGGCAGGCGCTTCCGAAGGCTTAAAGATAATCGAGACTCTGCCTCCTGAAGAGGAGCAAGAGCTAGTCGTTCCTCAAAAACTAGAAGAAGATGAGGTTGAGATCGATCTAGAGAATTATGCCGAATCCTCCAGTCAGAGCAACAAAGAAGCAGATGAGCAGCAGGAAGTCGGACAACCTATAATTGATGAAGATCGCCTTTATGATGAGAATTGAAAATTGAGAAAATTGAGGAGAATAGATTGTGGAAATAAAAGCAAGTGAAGTAAAAGCTCTGCGCGAAAAAACTGGCGCGGGCATGATGGATTGTAAGAAAGCGCTCATGGAAGCTCATGGCGATTTTTCTGCAGCAGAAAAGCTATTACGCGAATGGGGAATTGCTGGAATCGAAAAGCGAGCTAGCCGTGCAACGAATGAAGGTCGGATCTTCATAGCTCAAAATGCGAAGGAATTGGAACTTATCGAGCTGGCTTGTGAGACGGACTTTGTCGCTAGGAATAAGGATTTTATAGCAGCGGGCACAAGAATCGCAGAAAGTGCCTTATCACAGAAAGCATCCAGTACAAATGACAGCCTAGAGACAATTGTAAAGGAAATAGCTTCGCTCATAAAGGAAAATATTGCGCTGAGGCGCGTTGTTTATTTCTATGCAGAAGAAAACGAAACCCTCCATGCCTATCTACATGGCGAAGGCAGAATTGGTGTTGTAGTAAAATTTAGAGCGAATAACCCTAAGGCTTTCGAGAATGAGAAGATCGCTGGCTTTATACATGACATAGCTCTACATGTGGCAGCCTTCAACCCTATGTTCCTCGACAAATCAAAAGTTCCCGCTGCCTGGATCGCAGAACAGAAAGAAGTCTTCCAAAAACAGCTCGAGCTCGACGAAAAGTTAAAGAGCAAACCCGAAAAGGTCCTTGAAGGCATTTTATCTGGAAAGCTCAAGAAGCTTCTTGCCGAAGTCTGTCTCCTAAACCAGGGCTTCGTAAGAGACGAGAAGTCATCTGTCGCAGATGTTTTGGCTCAGGTTTCCAAGGAAACAGGCTATCAGCTCGAAATTATCGACTATTATTTTGCAAAAGTCGGACAAGATTGAATATGCCCCACCAATGCCGGTCATAAAAGGGCGATCCATTGATATCGCCCTACCGTACCTGCAGAATAGCACATCAAGGAAGGAGATATGGAATCGAATAAAGCTGCCCATGAAGAAAAGATGAAGAAGACAATCGCTGCATTTCAAGATGAGCTCAATAGCATACGTACAGGCAGAGCGTCCCCTGTTCTTCTCGACAAGGTTAGAGTCGACTACTATGGTCAGAAAACGCCTCTTTCCCAGGTTGCGACAATTTCGGTTCCCGAAGCTCGTCTCATAGTTATTCAGCCATGGGACCGCTCCTTATTCAGCGAAATCGAAAAGGCTATCCTCAAGTCGGATTTAGGTCTTAATCCCTCTAATGATGGGAAAGTTCTTAGAATAGCCATTCCTCCTCTAACTGAACAGAGAAGAAAAGAGCTTGTTAAGACAGCCCGCAGTATCGCCGAACAGGCGCGTGTAGCAATCAGAAATATAAGACGCGATGCTCTAGAAGAGCTCAAAAAGCAGCAGAACGCAGGAGGTGTTGCTGAAGATGCTCTCAAGAAAGAAGAAGCAGAGCTCCAAAAAATGACTGATGATTACATTGCCCAAATCGCCAGAATTCTCGAAATGAAAGAAAGAGAAATAATGGAAGTCTAAGGATTCTTTGAAATGAAAGAGAACTGCATGCCTTCTCATGTTGCCATCATTATGGATGGCAATGGTCGATGGGCAACACAGAGAGGCCTTGCTCGGACAGAAGGGCACAAGGAAGGATTAGAGACAGCGAAACGTATAGTACTCGCCTCACGGAAAGAAGGGATTAAGTTTCTCTCCTTATTTGTTTTTTCCACAGAGAATTGGAAACGCACCGAACAGGAAGTTGGATTTCTTATGTCACTTATTCGAGCTCATATCACCAAAGAGTTGGATTTCTATCGAGAAAATGAGATACGCATTGTGCACTCTGGTGAACGAAGTGGGCTACAAGATAATGTGCTTTCCGAAATCGATAAGGCAATTGAGAATACAGCTCATTACCATTCATTGACAGTCAACCTAGCGATCAACTATGGAGGTAGAGACGAAGTAGTCCGAGCGATGCAGCGCATTCTAGCAAGTCAGGCAAATGGTGACAAAGAACCGATAGAGGAATCGACAGTTATGCGATACCTCGATCATCCAGATATACCTGATCCTGATCTCATCATCAGAACAGGTGGCGAGATGAGGCTATCCAATTTTCTATTATGGCAATCTGCTTATAGCGAACTATACTTTTCGCCAAAATATTGGCCTGATTTTACTCCAGAAGATCTTCATATTGCTCTTATCGACTATGCGCACCGCGAAAGGCGTTTTGGAGATGCACGGTGAATGAGAATACAAGGGCAAGGCTTCTTCTGTTTTTTGTAGGTATTCCTTTACTCATTCTTTCACTTTTTTTCCTTCAATTTGCCCATTATATAATCATTTCAGGAATTCTTCTCGCTGTACAATTCCTTTCATCTAAAGAATTACGAAATATGCTAACTAGAGCTGCTTTGCCAGATTCAGGAGATTTGGTAACCTTCATTGGCTTAATTCCATCAGCATTGACATATATATCATGTATTTTCTCGCGATCACCCCTAGAGACTGCATTTGTCTTGTTTATTGCTTGGTCATTCTGCTTGATACTGATGCTGGTTCCGATTGTATTCCAAAAAAAGAATTCATTTCCAGATCTTATCAAGAAAGCAGCATCAATCGTGCTTATTAATTTTTATACGGCGCTTCTTCCAGGATTTCTGATATTCATTGTTTCTGGGTTTCCTAATTCACAATATACGATAATCACCTTTGCCATGCTTACATTTGGAAACGACAGCCTTGCATGGCTTTTTGGCAAATACCTTGCCAGGAAAAGAAACCTTCTAGATGTGTCACCAAACAAGAGTATTGCGGGTTTTATAGGAGGCACGATTGGATCGATAGTCTCTGCTTTTATAGGATTAGGACCAATGGCTGGTGCTTGGAAGCCTTCTGGAGCCTCATATATACTATTGAGCCTTTCTCTTGGGTTGGGAATGGCATTCTTTGTGATCGTAGGCGACCTCTTTGAAAGCGCTCTCAAGAGATCAGCAGGAATGAAGAATTCAGGCTCTATCGTACCAGGAAGAGGAGGA
This sequence comes from Spirochaetota bacterium, assembly GCA_022704665.1. Taxonomy (GTDB): domain Bacteria; phylum Spirochaetota; class Spirochaetia; order Treponematales; family Rectinemataceae; genus Rectinema. The sequence continues at coordinate 23,146 of JAKJFY010000007.1, forward strand.
ATTTTGGACTCATTTGATAGTCTATACTTTAGTGCTCCTTTTTTTGTTGCTTTTTCTTTTGCATTTCATTTGTTTAATCTATAGAGGCAAGGGTATTGGAGGCAGAAAGCTGAAGCGTGTCATCGTACTAGGGGCTTCCGGTTCTATCGGCAGACAGACTCTCGAGGTGATTCGAAAGAGCGCAGATTCTGAGAACAAGCTCGAGCTTGTTGGTTTTTCTATCCATAGCAACAGCATCGTTGCCGCAAAGCTCAAGAGAGAATTCCCGCAAGCTAAAGGAGCTTGGACAAGCAACACATCTATCGCTCCTAAAGAAATGGACTGGAATGGCATCGATGCAATAGCACATCTTCTTTCGGAAACGGAAGCAGAAATAGTCGTAAACGGGATCGCAGGAGCATCTGGGCTATCAGCATCAATTCTAGCATTGCAGAGTGGAAAAAACTTAGCCCTTGCAAATAAGGAATCGATTGTCATGGGCTATAGACTTCTAAAGAATATTGCCCAAGAAAATCGATGCCAGATCATACCTGTAGATTCTGAACATGCAGGGATTTTTCAAATTGTTCAGAGATTTGGCAAAAGCATTGTCTCCGAACTTATAATCACCGCATCGGGCGGACCATTCTATTCTCTTCCTCTTGAATTGCTTGATACTGTTACAGCAGACGAAGCCTGCAAGCACCCTATATGGCAGATGGGAAGAAAAATCAGCATTGACTCTGCAACAATGGCCAATAAAGGGCTAGAGTTGATCGAGGCTTCTAGGTTTTTCGACATGCCTCAAGAGCAAATCAAGGTGCTTATTCATCCTCAAAGCTATGTCCACGCAATGGTTCGTACAATCGAAGGAGCTATTTACGCCCAAATCTCAAAACCTGATATGCACTTACCAATACAAATGGCGCTATATTGGCCAGACAGTATGCAGGCTTCCTTTGGTTTTGCAGACTTGGCAGGTATGAGTCTCGATTTCTACGAACCCACGCGAGAGCGATATCCTATGCTCTGGATTGCACGCCAGGCTATCGACGAGGGAGAAGCTCAGTGCATTGTGTTCAATGCAGCCAATGAAATCGCAGTAGAATGCTTCGATAATGGAAAAATCAGATTCACCGACATTGCCAACCTGGTCGCAAAGGTACTCGAACGAGACTGGAATTTGCCTATCGAATCATTCGAGGATATATTCGATATAGATATCAAAGCGCGCAAAATTGCCGCCCATCTCTCGGAGAATATTGGATGATAAGCATTATCTTAGGCCTTATTGGCCTTTCTATAGTCGTTATATTTCATGAATTTGGCCACTTTGTCTTTGCTCGCTTGGCTGGTATAGAGGTAGAGACCTTTTCTGTGGGTTGGGGACCATCAATACTTTCTCACAAGGGCAAAAAGACAGAATGGAAACTTTGCGCCTTCCCTATAGGAGGATATTGCAAACTAAAGGGAGAAGAGGGATTCCAAGCAGCGCTAGATCAAAATCTCCAATACATCCCTTCAGAAAAAGGTAGTTTTTTTTCGGCCTCTCCATTGAAGCGTATCTTCATTGCCTCTGCTGGACCCCTCTTCAGTGTACTTTTCGCTGCTTTTATTTTTATTTTGGCCGTATCTATAGGAACTACAATTGTAACAGCGCCAAATAGAATCATTCTTTCGAGCGAAATAGGGTCCACTCTTCAAGGTGAAATGCCCAATCCAGCGGATATTGCAGGCCTTAAGACAGGCGATGAGATTATCTCAATCGATGGTAAGCCAATAAGGGATTACAGCGATCTCCAAGAGATCATCGCTACTAATCCTGGGAAGACCATGTCTGTTGAAGTCTTAAGAAATGGTGAAACCCATTCGCTTCTAATAACTCCCCGGCTTGATCCAAATTCGGGTGTTGGTGTAATTGGCGTATATGCTTGGATAGATCCTATTATAGAATCAGTGCAAGAGAAGAGCCCTGCAGCAATTGCAGATCTTCATCCAGGTGACATGATTATCGAAGCAAATGGAAAAATCATCTTAAATACAATAGATCTTATGCAGGTATTCAACAATGCAAATGGCTCTGTAAGTCTCAAGGTAAAGCGTGGAAATCAGACTCTCTCAATGGTCATTGTGGCAAAATCTCTTGAAGAGACAGGCCTTAGATTCGAAGGTATCTTGAGAACGGAAAAAGCCAAATCGCTACCAGAGGCTATTTCGATGGGAGTAGAAGAAACCCTCTCCACTCTTTCATTAGAAATAAAAAGCATAGGACTTCTTTTTCGCGGTGTAAATGTCTTCAAAGCCATCTCCGGGCCAGCCAGGCTGACATACCTAATTGGGACCGCTGCATCTGAACAAATAAAGGCTGAGGGTCTTGCTGGGCTTGTACCAATTCTTGATTTTCTGGCTTTTATATCGATTGGGCTTGCCATTATGAATCTTCTTCCGCTTCCTGCATTAGATGGTGGTCGTATCCTTATCTATTTTATAGAGCTTATTAGAAGACGCCCAATTAATGCCAAGTCGCTTTATCGATATCAGTTCATTGGGGCGGCTTCTATTCTTTTGCTATTTCTTGTAGCCACAATGAGTGATATTTTTTTCTTTTTGGGTAAATGAGGGTTCGGCTCATGGAAATAATCCAAAGATAAGCTCTTTAGGGCGTAATATTTGAAAAAGTTCTTGCTTGCTGCTATGGAAAATCGACACTTCCTTAAGCGCGATCTCTGCGCTCCATGTTCACAAATTTTGCATAGCTGCTCTTGAACCAGGCCGGAGCCTTACCTGTTGGTCCATTGCGCTGCTTAGCAACAATGATATCTGTTTCGATTTGATCGGACTGTGTCTCATAGGTCTTGGAGATTTCTCGATCTCTATGAAGAAAAATTATGAGATCCGCATCTTGTTCGATCGACCCTGATTCACGCAAATCAGCAAGAGTTGGCTGTTTTCCCTCTGCTTCGCGTTTTAGCTGCGAAAGAGCTACGATTGGGATATCGAGTTCTCTAGCGAGAGCCTTGAGTGACCGCGAGATTGCTGCTATCTGTTCCCATCGAGGCAAATCGGAGTTTTCGTGAGTTACTAGAGTAAGATAGTCGATGAATATTATCTTGACCCCTCGTTCGAGCACAAGCCTGCGCGCCATGGTCCTGAGTTCAAGGAGTTTCATGTTTGGCAGATCTACAATGTAGAGGGGAGCTTCATAGATTCTCGAGGCTGCCTCCATAAGGCCATCATAGTCGGTGGTCTTTATTCGGCCTGTTCTTATGCGGTCAGCAGGAATCCTTGCTTCAGAAGCAATAAGCCTCAGCATGATGGCTGATTCCGACATCTCCAAAGAAAAAAATGCAACCGGAATTTTGAGATTAATCGAGGCGTGCGCTGCCATTGTAAGAGCCAAGGCTGTCTTTCCTACCGAAGGCCTAGCACCTATAACAATGAATTCAGATTTCTGAAGACCATTTGTCAATGCATCGAGATCGGAAAGTCCAGAAGGTATACCCGTAAAAGCGCTGGGGTCAGTGCTGAGCTTCTCTATGAGCAGCATTGTCTCTGTTACAATCTCTTTGGCGGAGTGATAGTCAGCAGTCCTACGATTCTGCGATATCTCAAATATTTTGGCTTGTATCTCATCTAGAACTGCATCGATATCCTTGGTTTCCTCGTGTGCCATGGCTGCAGTTTCGGCGGAAAGGTGTATTAGGCGCCGCCTAGTGGCCATTTCTTGCACAATTTTCGCATAGTATTCGATATTCGCTGCCGAAGGAGTAAATGAGGCCAGACTGGCAATATAAGCACTCCCCCCGATCCTCTCAAGGCTACCTCGACTTCGCAGCTCCTCTGAGAGAGTTATAAGATCTGGTTTCTGCCCCTTTTCATGCATGGCAAGAAGCGCTTCAAATACTTCCTGGTTGGCTGAATCATAGAAGCTATCAGGACGCAGGTATCTTAAAACAGAGTTTATCGATTCGGGGTCTAAAAGAAGAGCGCCTAAGCATGCCTGTTCAGCGTCTCCATTATATAGCGGTAGCTTGTCTTTAAGCGATGGGCCTGCCATCTAAAAATCCTCTATATATACCCTACCCTCTTAAATGGGTAAATACTAGATCAGCCCAGCTGACCACGATTTACGGCTGCCTCGAAAGCCGCTGCCTGCTCTTCAGGGCTGGCTGGCTCAGATTCTGTACGTTGCCTGCGGCTTCTACGCTTTTTGCCTACTTCTTCGGAAGGCTTTTTCTCCTCTGTACTCGCTGATGCTTGAGCTTCTATATTGCAGTGAAGAATGGCTTCATCTTTTTCATACAGCCTAATCAGTATCTTATAGTTGCCGACAGATTTTATCGAGCGATCGGGCACTTCGATTCTCTTTCTATCGACCTCTATATTCTTTTTCAAGAGCTCTTCTGCAATAGTGTGGCTAGTAACTGCACCATACAGCTTTCCATTTTTACCTGCAGGCATCGAGATGACAAGAGGTTCTGACTCTATTCTCTCTTTTAGAGAGCGAGAAGAAAGCCTTTTCTGCTCTTTTATAGCCTGAATCTCCGCTTGTCGCTTCAAAAACATTGCTTCGGTCTTTTCATTGTAAACCATGACCATCTTTTTTGGTAAAAGATAATTGCGCGCATATCCTGACGCAACTTCCTTGATGTCTCCAATTTCACCCAAATTGGGTATGTCCTGATTTAATATAACTTTCATGTTCAGGCTCCTTTATGTATTCGATATTGCAACCACACTTCCGATACACCGAGCATCGGCGCCAGAATTGCAACGGCAATCCTGATCCTAGATTCGAAAAACATGAGTATGACGAGCAAAACCAATAATAAGCTAGTTATGCGCGGCATATTTCTAGATTGAAAAAAATGGGAAATTAGGCTAAAGCCCTGAAATGCGTACCAACAAGCAGCAGCAAGAGAGACATTCCAGGCAATTATGGCAAAGATTCCTCTTATATTCCCATAAAGCACACAGAGCAGAGCAAGCCAAGCTAAAATGCTTGGCCAGAGAAGCCATGAAGGCACATTGAATACAAATGCCTTCTTCTTTGTTTCTCCTTCTTGCTTGGATGATCTACCAGATGCAAGACTATTGCCTATATGCCAGCTACCTGAAAGCAACAACCACGATGCTGCACCAAAGAGCCTCATTATGATCGATACTGCAGGTATAACATAGTTCTGTTCGATAACTGATGCATCTAGATTCTGAATGCCTGATGAATTTAGAAGCTTGGCTATTATATCTGCCATCGACCTCTGTATTTCTGGCGTGCCTAGACTAATACTAAAAATATAAGCAAAAAGCATAGAGAGAACTACTGTGGCAGCTATGATTTTTATCCAGGCATCACCCTTGAATAGATTCATGGCTCCTATTGTTGCTAGAAGCAATGCTGGCAGCATTAGAGTCTGAAGCAACATGGGTAGCTCCTTCCAACCCATCCTAGAAAGTTCAATTGCACTTATTACTGCTACTATCAAGAGTGATACTAGCATGGAGAGCAAACCCTCTTTTTTGTTCTCCTTTCGAAATACATATTGAATTGGAATTAGAAATGCGAATGCAAGAAAACCGCTTGCATATAGGAATCCAGATAAAAGTCCAAATGGAATAAAGACACGCCATGAATACTTGCCAGACGATGCTGACTTTATGCTCTGAGATGCTTCCATCAATGTCGCTCGCTCTTTGGATCAGATTCCAAACGCTAGGCTATTTTATGACATAGGGAAGTAGCCCAAGGGCTCTAGCCCTCTTGATATTAACTGCTAGCATACGCTGGTGCTTTGAACAAGTACCGGTAATGCGTCTAGGAAGAATCTTTCCGCGTTCAGTAGTATAACGCCTAAGAAGCTCGGCGTCTTTGTAATCGATCTTTACATTCTGAGTGCAGAAGCGACAGACTTTTTTACGAAAAAAGCCCTTCCCTTTGCGAACGCCATTCCTATCATCCTGATCTCTGTGCAATTCTTGTTGATCCGCTTCCACATTCGAAGCTCTTGATTCATCGATATCTCTTACTTCATCCATATTAATCTCCTGTCAAAATGGAATATCATCAGTAAACTCGTCGATTGCCGGAGGAATAGGCATCTGATTATTGGCAGATTCTGTCTTTGATGGAATAGTATCTGCTGCATATCTTCTGCTACCCATTTCACCGCTATTTTGAGGGGGAGCTCCCAATGGTCGAATAGTTCCGGCGACAATAACGACTTTTGAGCGCTGTTGGCCATCTTTTTCCCACCTATCTTGGCGAAGTTCGCCCTGAACAGCGACCTGTCGGCCTTTGAGAAGATATCTGCTTAGCCCTTCTGCGCTTTTCCCATAAAACTCAATATCAAAATAATGCGGCTCATCGACCCATTGATCATCTTGCTTCTTAGAGCGGTTCACTGCAATGGAAAAACGGCATATTGGAAGCCCAGATGGTGTATATTTCAATTCACTATCGCGGGTAAGACGCCCAACTAACACTACTACATTGATATCGCTCACAATATACTCCTTTAGTCCTTGTGGGACATGGCCTTATTCTTCAGTTTTTACGACCAAGTGTTTCAATACCAAAGGGTTTAGCTTTATTGCGCGCTCAAGCGAAGCAATAGAAACAGGGTCAAAACTCATTCGATAGAGCACATAATGAGCGCGTGTCTTTTTCTTGATTGGATATGCGAGCGGCCTATCTCCCATATCTTCTTCTTTAACATCAATAGCCTTATACTGCGAAAGCAGATCAGCGATTGCCTGTTTGCCGGCCTTGAATTCTTCTTCTTCTGAGTTCAGCACAGTGACCAGTTCATACTGTCTCATCTAATCCTCCCTGTGGACATATGCACTCATACGAGTGCTGATGATCCGGCTGAAAGAACCGGATAAAGAGGGCCTTATTTATATATCACAAATGAATGCAAAGGACAAGCACAGACCTGCTGCTTAGCTATCTTTGCACAAATTTGTCGTGCACCCGCACAGACCATTTGCCTATATCTTTTTTGCGCACAATTAGCCCTCTTGCATCCATTGCGAATTATTTTCATAATTGCTTAACTTTTCATTGCGATATTGTTCAAATCTATATCGAGGGAGCTGGTTAATGCCTATCATTAAGCCAAGAGTGTTAAAGGGTTTTCGCGATTTTCTTCCTGATGCGGAGATAACTCGCTCCTCTCTCGTAAATAAACTGGAGCAAGTCTTTGCGCTATTCGGTTTTGTACCTATAGATACCCCTGTCCTCGAATATGCCGATATCTTACTTGGAAAAGGAGGCGGAGAAACAGATAAGCAAGTATACCGCTTTCTTGATCATGGTAACCGAGATATAGCCATGCGTTTCGATTTGACAGTGCCTTTTGCACGATTTATGGCAGAACATGTCGAAGAACTGTACTTACCCTTTAGGAGATACCACATAGCAAAGGTTTGGCGCGGAGAGAATACTCAGCGTGGACGATATCGGGAATTCATGCAATGCGATTTCGATATCGTAGGTACAGATTCAAGTTCTGCAGATGCAGATATTCTGCTTACAGCAGCAAAAGCGATGCTGGTGCTCGATGTCGGAGAATTTTTGCTCCGGATCAATCACCGCGCGCTTTTCAATAGATTTCTAGCGCATATTGGCGCCCTGGATAAGTCTGCTGAAATTCTTAGGACTGTAGACAAACTTGAAAAGATTGGATTTAAGAATACTTTTGAAAAGCTTTCGAAGCTGGTTGGCTTGGTACTGGCAGACGATATTCTCTCTTTTATCAAAAAAGAAGACAGCTTCGAAGCAACTTTAGAAAAAATGATAGGTTTTTGCAATACAAATGATGCTTATGCTCAATCAGCAAGAAGTCGCCTGCTGGAAATCATGGAATGTGTGGCTGCGGCAGGCTTTGAGAATCGAATAATGCTAGATCCAAGCATCACTCGCGGGCTAGATTATTACACTGGAATGGTTGTAGAAACATCGCTTGTAACCCTGCCCGAAATTGGCTCTGTGTGCTCTGGAGGAAGATACGATGAACTCGCAAGCCTATATACCGAAAGAAAAATGCCTGGAGTTGGAGCTTCAATTGGTTTAGATAGACTAATTGCAGCTTTAGAGACAATAGGCAAAATAGACGACTCAATAATATCGACTCAAGTGCTCATAATGAATCAAGAAAAAGGAAATGCAGAAAGAGTCGCGATATCAGAGCTTCATGCGCTTGCAGCCCATCTTAGAGATGTTGGCTTTTCTTGCGAGGTATTCCCTGAGGAGAAAAAAACTCTAGCCCAGTATACGTATGCTGAGCGAAAACATATTCCACTCGCTATATTTGCTAATTCGGCTAAAGGCCCGTATAATCTTAGGATTCTAGCTCAGCGGAAGAACATAGAGTGTTTGGATTTCGATAGCCTCTGCGAATCTATCAGGAGCTTCCTTAATGTCAAGACCTGAAACGGAAGAAAAGTGCCAAGGCAAAAAATTTAAGCAATACCAATCGATGAGCCAAGGAATTGGCCTTATTGATGGAAGCATTCATTCTTTTGTGAAAAGATCTGGAAGAATTACCGAAGGACAACGAAGAGCTATAGAATTATTAGGACCAAAATATATCATTCCCTATTCGGAAAAATTCCTGGTTTCAGATACATTGTTTCCACAGATTAAACCAATAATCTTAGAGATTGGCTTTGGATCCGGACAAGCAACATGGCAGATTGCTCAAGAAAGACCTGAATTCAACTATCTTGGAATTGAAGTTTATGCGCCTGGCGTAGGAAGGCTTATAATGGACCTTGAACTTCATGAGATAGAGAATGTACGCATATTGCAACAAGACGCCATCACTGTACTGAAGCACATGATAGCGCCTGCAAGCCTGGCTGGCATCCATGTTTTTTATCCTGACCCCTGGCCAAAAAAACGACACCATAAACGCAGACTCATGCAGTATCCAATCGTTTGCCTTATGGCTCAAAAACTTATGCAGGGAGGTTATCTTTATTGCGTAACTGATATAGAAGAGTACGCTTGTTTTGCTAAAGACTCACTAGATGCTTGTTCGGTACTCGAAAATGTATACGAGAGCTTCGCACCTCATCAACAATGGCGCCCGGAAACCAGATTTGAAAACCTCGCGAAAGAGGCCGGTGGCGAGCCTTTCGAGCTCTTCTACAAGAAGAACTAGTGATTTAGATCATGTTGAAAAAGTCGCTAAGTCGCCTATAATACATGCTGATCTTCTCTTTGAGTGACAGGGGCGCATTGAACTTTTTTGCATAATCCACAAGAAGTTCCATGCTTGCTAGGCTCTGGGCTATCGCATCGGTAAAAGAAGATGCAGGTTGATACCAAAAGTTCCCAGCGCTATCAGAATACAATCCAAGAAATTTGAGCTTATTCGAATTCCCTATCCTGACAACTCTTAGGATCTGATCAAAAGAAGCAACAAGCGCATTTAGGGTCTGCAATCCTTCGGAAGTGCCTTCTTTTATAGAAAAATTCATATTTGGAGGGGATGCTGTATTCATATCGCGATTAGGGTTGATCCATTTCGAAGCTTTTACCACTGTAGAGAATTTTTCTCCATTGAACAATATCATACCATTCCATTCTACACGCGCTCTTAGTCCCTTGCTCATCAACTCATCGGAGGGCTCAAGCTTCGGAAGAATCTTGGCAAGCTGAACCCAGTCGAGCACTACAGTCCTTTTTGGCTTCTTGCTATCGATTGCAAAAGCTTCTCCGCCCAGCAAGATAGTTTCCTCCTGGCCTGGGCCAATTAGCTTTACCCTTTGCCCAGTCTTTCTGTCTCTTTTGGAGACATGAGCCGATTTGGTCTCCCTTGTCAAAGATCTTCTATCGGAGATGGTTTCTTTTAGCTCTCGGTCTTCTCTACTACGTGAGATTGATATAGGTTCTTTCTGTTTTAATGCAATAATCTGCTCTGCTAATTCTGGAGATATTCTATATAGTTGTGATCTAGAAAGAGGAGAAACGGACATTGCATACATTCTGGTAGTACGGACAATCTCGCCTGCAACGATGAAATCGGCATCCTGTCTAAACATTACCGAGCCCGGATGAATATGGATTTTTTCAGCAGTGAGGGAACTAAACATGCCTCTGCCTTGTCGCGCACATACGAATTGGATAAGCCCTCTACTGACGGCGCATAGATAATCGCTGATAGAGCCTCCCGATCCAATAGGAATGCCCATATCCGATACGATTAGATCAAGTTGTTCCTTGATTCTCAGGATTTCTCGAAGCGTGCGCTCATCTAAATAGTTGTGCTCACAAAATTTTGTTGTATCCCTGGCTGAGGAAAAAGCCTCATAGAGCTTTAGATATGATGCAAAATCGCCCATAGGATCTCGAAAGCGATGATGAGCTGCGCGTGCCTCAGTTTCTTCACCTGGAGGAAGAACATATGGGCTCGTAGTCGATAGAAAAGCCGCTGCTATGAGCGTCTCACTCAGAACACCTGGGTACTTAAGGATTGCCTCCACAATCATCCGAGACAGCTTTGGCAAAAGCGGGAAGGCACACATCATTTCGCCAATACGTGTAAGAGATCTATCTGGATTTAGTGCATCGAGCATGTTGAGCGCTTCTATGGCTCCTCGAATTGCGCTCTTGGGCGGCTTTGTTATGAAGTCGAAGTGTTCGAAATCTGTGATCCCCAGTTCAGCCATCCGCAGTAGGACCTCTGAGAGATCTGTTCTTCTAATCTCTTCAGTGGAATAAAGAGGACGTGATTCAAAATCTTTTAAGGAATACAAACGGTAGCAGATGCCAGGGCGTGTACGCCCTGCTCTGCCTTTGCGCTGATTGCAGGAAGCCTTGGAAATAGGAGTCTCGATTAGACTAGCTGTAAAAGTCTTGGGATTGTAATAATTTATTTTGGCTAATCCAGAGTCTATAACAACAGTTATTCCATCGATGGTGACGCTTGTTTCTGCAATGTTGGTAGCTATTACCACCTTGATCTTGCCCGGCGGAGGGCTTTCAAAAACCCTTTCCTGTTCGTCTTTGCCAAGACGCGCATATAGCGGAACACAATCGAGCCGAGAGGCCCAACGGCTTTTCATCAGAACTTGTAGGCACTCCTTAATCGTCTTCTCCCCGGGAAGGAAAATCAGAATATCTCCAGGTTCAGCATGTGTTTCCCCTCTAAGTACTCTATCTATGATAGAGAGAATCTTGTCATAAAGAGCCTCATCCGAAGATCGAAAAAATATCTCTTCGCTTTCCTTGGCGCTCGAAGCATACCTTGATCCCGCTTCGGATGCTGGTCGAATTGCATCATAGAAGATTTGTACTGGAAACATGGGAGCATCGATCCTTACAATGGGGCATTCTCCAAAATATTCAGAAAAAACTTCAGCATTTATTGTCGCCGATGATACGATTACCCTAAAGTCGTTTCTCGTATCAATGACTTTCTTAAGAAGCCCTAGTATGAAATCGATGTTCAGGCTTCGTTCGTGTGCCTCGTCTACCATTATTATGCTGTAAGAAGAAAGATATGGATCAAATTTCATTTCTTGTAAGAGAATGCCATCTGTCATTATTTTTATGGCTGTATTAGGGGCTGTCACATCTTCAAAACGCATCTTGTAGCCCACGACCCCCGGTACAGTGGTATTGAGCTGACGGGCAATAAAATCGCTTACAGACAAAGTCGCGATTCGCCGTGGCTGCGTAATGCCAATTGTTCCATCTGCAGCATACCCGGCCTCATAGAGTATAATTGGAAGCTGTGTCGTCTTACCCGAACCTGTAGGACTCTCCACAACAATAACCTGATTCTTAGCTAGAGCTTCAAGAATCTTGGCTTTCTGTTGATATATAGGAAGATCATGGGGATTCATCATAACTCACAGTTTAATGCTATGATGAAGATTCAGCCAGTATGCGACATTCACCTAAGGGAAATATTTTGGTAAGATTTGACTATGAACTTCGATAACAGTATTAATGCTGAAACCCGACTATCTTCTCCGCTTACTGTTTCTCAGATAACTTCTCTTATAAGAAAAGACTTAGAGAGTAATTACCCTGATGTAATCATCGAGGGAGAGGTTTCAAACTGCAAGATTGCAGCTTCAGGGCATCTCTATTTTTCTCTCAAGGACGAAGAAGCTGTACTGCAAGCAGTTATGTTTCGCAGGGATTTGCTGACCCTTGCTTTTGTTCCAAGAGACGGTATGCGGGTGTGGGCACGCGGCGCTATATCAGTCTATGCACAGAGAGGACAATATCAGCTCATTGCAAGAAGCATGAGACAAACAGGATTTGGCGATATTCTTGCTATGCTAGAACAGCGCAGACGAAAATTTGCCGAGGAAGGCCTATTCGATGAGTCTAGAAAAAAAGAAATCCCTATTTTCCCCACCAGAATAGGAGTTGTGACAAGCCCTACGGGCGCAGCGATACGCGATATCATTCGGGTGCTTCATAGGCGCAATCCCAAAGTGAGCATTTTGATCCTTCCAACATTGGTGCAGGGCCAAGAAGCAGCAGCTTCAATCGCGGTACGAATTCGGCAGGCGAACCGCTGGGATTTGGCTGATGTGCTCATTGTTGGACGAGGAGGAGGTTCTATTGAAGATTTGTTGCCCTTTTCAGAAGAAGTCGTGATTCGCTCAATCGCAGAATCGCACATTCCAATAATAAGCGCAGTAGGTCATGAGACAGACTGGGCTCTTTCCGATTATGTAGCGGATTTACGAGCTCCAACACCTTCGGCCGCGGCTGAGATGGCATGTAGTGATCTAGATTTAATATATAAAGAGATAGCTCATTTTGAGAATATCTTTGGACAATCGATGAAGCACGCTCTTACAAATGCAAGACAAAGGCTCTCTTCGTCTTCTCCTCGCATTCTGGAAGACATCCTAATGCGAAAGAATATTGTCGCAAGCCAGAGATTTGATGCTGCTATCGAAAATATAAGGAATGGTTTTCAGAAAAGAATCGAAGACCTGAATCATCGCCTAGTTCTTGCTTCGAGCGCAATAGAAATAGCCAATCCTAAGGAAATAATGAAACGTGGTTTCTCAATTGTCAAGAAAAACGGGGTTGATATAGTCCGATCTTCCAGAACTCTCGCTCGAGGAGATCTTATCAATATCATGTTCTATGAAGGCGAAGCCGATGCAGATGTAAGAACAACTAGCAATTTTGGCGACAAAAGGAGTCAAGGATGAAAGATTTTGAAAAAAGGATTGCACGTCTAGAGGAATTAGCAGAAAAAATGAGAGATCCGGATCTATCTTTAGAAAAATCATTCAGCCTTTTCGAGGAGGCTGTGATGCTCGCCCGAGAACTTAGAAAGGAACTAGATGAGCTTCAGGGCAAGGTAGAGATCCTGCTCAATAGTCTCGAGATCAGAGAAAACGATCAGGCTGAAATGCCCAACATTGCCAACTTCGATATTCCGACTTCCGAGCCTTCAATCGACTCTGAAGAGAAGCAAGGACAACAATAAACCCTAATTACCAAACTTGATGGCCGCTTCTACTATTGGAATTAGAGAACGGTCGGAGTCTGCGAGTTCCATGTTCGAAATATATTCTATAGGAAGCCATGCTGCTTCAACATGTTCATTCAGATGCTGAATTTGCCCAGAGCTAAGCGAGACCTGCCAGGCGGCAAGAATCCGAGTCTTCCCCTTATTCTGGAAAATGCTCTCACCTAAAAACCTTATCACATCAATATCAGCGCCAAACTCCTCAAGGAATTCGCGCTTTAGAGCAGATTCGTCTGATTCGCCTTCTTCTACCTTGCCGCCTGGAAATTCCCAGCGGTGGCTCATTTCCGTATGATCCTGCTTACGCCTGGCCACGAATAATAGGTCGCTTTGAATCGCAATACCGGCTACTGATCGGAGAGATTCAACTATATCGGTAGTATCATCTAGTCCAGACATCTGCCCTTCTCACTGTTAATATCATCATTCACATTGGTTTCTATGACTCCGCTACTTATACGAGCGCAGGCATTGGCAAGTTCTATAGGCGTAAACCATCCCTTTTTAAGCCAAAGCTGTTTTCCAGCTGAGCCATGCACTAATATCGCTCCTAATAATGCTTTTGTCATAGGACTATCAGAAGGGGTAGCAGCATCTGTCGATTCTCGGTTCTCTCCTGTTTTCTTCAAGAAAGCTAGCCACCGAGCAAGGAAACCTCCTACCATTCCAGACAATACATCTCCTGACCCTGCAATACCCAGCCCAGGGGTGCTTCCATCATATATGAAACAAGACCCATCTGGTAAACCGACATGAGTTGTAGAAGCCCTTAAGGCAAGAGTTATTCCATACTTCTTGGCAAAAGCGCTTACCAATGCCACTGTCTCCGAAGCATTAGCTAAAGCATAGAAAGGAACTGGCTTCAAAATCGGAAGCATCTCGCTAAATTCACCAGGATGTGGAGTCAGAATTATGGGCGCTCTATAAAAGCTAGAATCCTGGTTTTTGCTTGCGAACCTTGCAAACAGCCGAGCGCCATCTGCATCGAGAACAAGTGGTATATCTGCCTGGAAAAGCATATCAAGAATTCTCTCCCTTTCCAAATTGATCCCCCACCCAGGGCCAGCAACTACAACATCCCAGCATTCTGGCGAAAATGAATCCTTCGAAAATACGCGAACAATGGCATTTTCTCCTATAGACGCTAGATAGGCTGAAAATAGTTCTTCATCACAGAAAAGTGCAATATATCCTGCCCCAGCGGATGCTGCCCCACGTATGCAATGCAGAGCGGCCCCTGCTCCGCTGGAGCTTCCCGCAAACACGGCCACTCGCCCTCGTTGCATCTTGTATGCCCATGGAGAGATCGGAGGCAGAAGGCTCTTCATATCGCTTTCTTCCAAGAGCCATGTATTCTGCGTCGATGACTTCGTCCATAGAGGGAATATGCCTCCTACTGGAAAAATGTCTCCTGCGTATGGCCTTGCGCTTGGCATATAAAGCGACTCTTTCATCGGCTCAATACAGAGCGTAACATCGGCACAAACAATCGGAAACTCCGGCTTCCATGCATCGCTAAGCCCAGAAGGAACATCTATTGATACAATGAGAGGGTTCTTGTTACCCATTTCGTTGCGGACTATTCTCATGTCTCGCAGGAGTCGGACTAAATCCGATACTTTTCCTCTGGCTGGTCCATCTATTCCTGTTCCAAGCAAGGCGTCGAGGATAACATCATTTGTAGAAAGCTGTTCGCGAATGCTATCTAGATCAGCTATTTCATAACAGACAATTTCTGCTCCGCATCGCTCTGCCCGCCGCAAATTTAAGATGACATCTGGCTTCATAGTGTTTGGTTCGGGTATATATGCAGTGAGCCGAGAATAACCTTCTAATCTTGCATGCCGCAACATGGCCAGGGCATCTCCAGCATTATCGCCTTTCCCACATACAGCAGCTATGCTAAGCCGCTTAAGAGATGCCGAGCTTGCAGAGATTAGATTTAATTTATCTTTTTTGAGAAGCACTTCGCGTACAAGGGTCTGCCACAAGCGAATCGCGGCAATTTCCATGAGATGGTCTACAGAAAAATTAAATTCGGTTCTAGTTAGGGCATCCAGCTCAAGAGAATCTCTATTCGATATCAAAGCATGCATATCAGGAGGCCTCCAATCCACTATACTCTCACAAATCTCATAGGGCAAGCAAACACCTAAAGGGATACAATGAAGTCTTGCAAAAGTCAGTGCTTTTCGTATAGCGTTATAGCATGGACGACTTTGCAAGTTTAGGCATAAATACGAATCTCATACATGCTCTAGAGATACTAGGCTTTCATGAGCCAACAGAAGTTCAAAAGCACGCAGTGCCTCTCCTTCTCAAAAAGAAAGACCTGAGTATGCAATCGGAGACAGGAACAGGTAAGACGCTCGCATACCTTCTACCCATCTACAATGCAATATTGTCAAATATTGAGGAAGCTAACAGAAGATGGCCAATAGCGGTTATAATATGCCCTACCCAAGAGCTGGCAGTACAAGTAACCAATCATTCGACCCAGCTAGCCATGGCTCTAGAGGCAAAAAATAAAGGCGCAACATCGCGATCAGATTCAAGCCAGCTGCAAGAATCAAGCCAGGGAAACTCTCGAGCTCTTAAAACCAACTCAAACCATTCAAGTTCTCTGCAGATTCGGAGTCTTGTTCTCTTAGGGGGAACTCAATTTTCGCGCCAAAAACAAGCGCTAAGAATACACCCTCACATAATAGCGGGGACACCAGGGCGCCTTGCAGACCTGCTGCGCTTACGCTATTTCGATTTTTCTCATCTCGAGTTTCTTATTCTCGATGAGGCAGATAGGTTATTTTCCAGAGAATATATTGAGCCTGTGGAATATCTTCTCTCCAATGCTCCTCGGTGCTGTACACACGTGATGGCCTCAGCTACTATTCCAGAGCGAATTCGTAATAGAGCAAAACCATGGATACCTAAGCCCATTGTAATCGAACTTGAAAACGAGGGAGTGTTGTCTCAAGCCATCGAGCATTGGGCATTCTATTCCGATCACAGAAAAAAAATAGATCTTCTTAAGAAAATAATAGTAGCGATACATCCGAAGCGTTGCCTGATATTTGCATCCGAAGCTTATCGCGTCCAAAGGGCTGCAGAACACTTGAGCTCTTCTGGAATGGTATGCGCAAGCCTTGTATCGAGAATGGAAAAGCAATCTAGGCATTCCATAATAGAACAATTCAAAACTGGCGGTATTCCTCTGCTCATCACAACTGATCTTGCTGCTAGAGGCCTCGATATCCCTGATATAACTCATGTGATAAGCCTTGATTTGCCAGAAGATGGAGGAGTATATGTGCATCGAGCAGGTCGTACTGCAAGAGCAGGCAAAAAAGGAATAAGCATTCTAGTTGCGGATAGGCTCGAACTCGAACGTGCCTCAAGGACCGCAACACGATTTAGCTTTGTGTTTCGTACAAAATGGCTTGAATACGGAACTGTGGTGGAACCATCGGTCGAAGCCTTTTTTGAAAGAATTGAAGATATGGAAACACAAAAGCGCTCAAAGAGCCATCAATGAGTGCATCTACAATCCGTGCACCTCAAATTATCACAGAAGCTGTAGCTGCGGATATGGCCAATCCGCTTTTCGAAGATGCTCAATATAGGATTCTAATCGTCAGACTCTCTCCCTTTCGGGATGTCGAAAGCTCGTATACCCATCTCGTGCTATTCGATGAAACAAGGCGCGCTCTTCCCAAAGCCTATATCGATTTTGCATTTATGCCAAATTTGCCCCATCGGAAGGCCCTTTCTATGGAAAACAGACCTTGGTTTTTTGGGCGCGCATCCAATAGAAATGCCATAGAATTCAATATGCTTCTAATCTCTTGTGCATTTTCCCTCGAACTGTTGAACATCCCTTGGCTTCTCACTCAATCTGGAATCCCTTTTTCAAGACAGGAAAGGCTAAAAAAAGAAGAGCAGCCTTTTCTCTTCCTGGGAGGGTCGAGCGCAGTCTGTTCTGGTTCGCTTGTAAAAATAGGTGACAACAAGGTTATTGATAGTATTGTAGATGCTATGTTTTTTGGTGAAGGAGAAGGTAGGATATCGGAGATTGTGCGCATTGCAGCTGAAGATTCAAAGACAGGATTATCAAAACCATCGATCATAGCCCACATAGCCTCTGAGGTTGAGGGATTCTGGCCTTGCGATTCAAGTTTTGTCTGTACACGAGCACTTTTTGCCCAGCGTCCAGCAGTTCTTACCTCGCCTATTATGCTTAATAGTGAAAATGCGGATAGCATCAAGCTAGCAATTACTGCGGGATGCATAGGCCACTGCACATTTTGCCTCGAAGGCTGGGATAGAAGACCTTTTATTGAAAAGCCTGTCGAAGATTTGTCCAAATCAGCAATTATGCTCAAAAGAGCGAGCGGCGCCTCAGATGTAGAGCTTTTCAGCTACAACTTCAACATGCATAAACACATAATTCAGCTAATTCAGATATTTGGCCGCTATTTTATGCATGTCTCCATGATGAGCCAACGCCTCGATATACTATCCAAAAAACCTGAAATCCTTATCGCGGAATTGGCCGCGGGGAAGCGCTCTTTTACTCTTGGCATCGAAGGAATCTCTGAGAGAATTCGTAACTACTACCAAAAAGGGATATCAGAGAAACAGATTTGGACTTCTATAGCAAAAATTCTCGAAAATAGGGCACGAGAGATCAAGCTATTTTTTATTATTTCAGGATTCGAGAATGGAAGTGACTTAGAAGAATTCGAGCATTTCTGCGATAGACTAGCCCACCATAAAATCGAAACGCACTCGGTTACAAGAATAATCGTTTCAGCTGGTTATCTTGTTAGGTTGCCTTTTACGCCTCTGCAATTTGCTCCATTGCAAGGAGACAGAGCTCTTATGGAGAGCATTGCATCTGCCCTCTGCAATAGCTGTAAGCAAGCAAATCTCGAATTCAGACTTGCATCCTCTTTCGAGGATTATTGGATGGATCAGCTTCTTTCGCTGGGCGGTACTATAGCGAATGACTGGCTCCAAACTTGTCCTGAGAATGGATTTATCTATGATCTTCATGTTTCTACTCGGGCATCAAAGAGCCTTTGTGCTTACTTCGAGAAACAATCTTGTTTTAGCCAACTATTGCAAGAAAAACCTCATACCTATCGACCTAACTTCTATTTTATAGAAAGCGATAGACACTGGGAAATGCTTGCAGCGCTTTATGATCAATCGCTCGATTATCTAAATTATCGAAATCATAGAAATCTCTATACAGAGAAGCAAGCTGATTCGTCGATTTCTCTAGAAGCAAAAAAAACTATCGAAATTATCGAAGCCCAACAAGAAGCCAAGGCACATTTTCCATCAATTCTTGTAAAAATAAGTGAGAGTGATGCCCTAGCTTTTTCGACTCCTGCTTATGAACGCACCTGGCTTCTGAGAACTCTATCGACTTTGGTCCCCAATTCGGAACGGGGTCTTTTTTATTGTAACCTGCAGTTGCCAAATTATGGTTGGGGAAGTGCTATTCCAATAAGCCCTACCTCCATGGTTTGTAAATCTAGGGTTGGCTTATCGGGGCTAAAATACTTTGCCATCTATGGTCCAGATAAAACTAATATGAAAAAAGTCATGAATCTTGCTGCTATGGCTCTAAAGAATGCCAGAGGTGTTGGATCAATTTTGAATTCAGACAGCTATTCTGGTTCGACTGCTTTTTTGGAGGACATAGAAGTGATTCAGGAGCTCCCGAAAGCAGAAGTTTGTAGACTTTCGTTTTGTATTCCTGCAAATAAAAGTAGATTGATCAATGAGGCTCTTGAGGAATGGCTCTATGAGTCGAATCTACACTTTACATTGAAAAAAGATGGAACTAGTATTATATATCATACATCATCAGTTTATAATACAAATAGAGCTCTAAGATATATTAAATATAAGACAATATCTACCAATTTATGCCTTTCTTTATGTATTGGTAAGAAGGCTAATCTAAGCCTACTAGCAGATATTCTCTATAAGAAATGCGCCATCGAAAAAACGATATTTCGAATCGATGGCTGGGATTTGAATGCCATCGATTTAGATGATCTAGGTCCAGTATAATTTATTGAGCATTAGGCTATCCATCTGGCATAAAACGCGCCATAGAACTGCTTGTCTCGAAAATGTCTACCGCTGAGATTGGCAAATAAGGAAAATCATTGTGTAATCGAGAAAAGATAAGTGCAGCAATTCTCTCTGCACTTGGATCATTTTCCAATTCTGCTATCTGATTCAAATCTTGATGATCGAATTCCTTATCAAGCAATTCTTTTAATGCGGACTTAAGTAAGCCAAAATCAATGAGCATTCCACCTTCTCCAAGCTCTTTACCTGAAGCCCAAATTCTTACTCTATAGTTATGTCCATGAAAACGCTCACACTTTCCGTTATAGTGAACAAGCCTGTGAGCTGCTGAAAATTCAGCTTCCACCCTAATTTGATACATTTTGCCTTCCCTTATTTACCACAAAATAATCCTATTTGTGATGCTCAAAGTGCGATATCTATATTATTATATATGATTCTTTGGAAAACATCTTGTCTGTGCCCTCCTAATCAATGCTCCCCCAGAGTTCATTGCAGCTCTCTCCTGTCCTATGATAGAATTCAAAACAATATGCAGAAACAGCTATCGGACCTAATCAAAGGACTCGATATCAACTCAATTGAAGGAGATGTTCATCATTTGATATCAGGCCTTTCCTATGATTCAAGAGAATGCAAAGCTGGATCTCTGTTTTTTGCGCTTCCTGGCCTTCATACAGATGGCAAAGAATATATTATCCAAGCTATACAAAATGGTGCAGCTGCAGTTGTCTATGAAGGCATTCTAGAGAATCACTTAAGGGAACTTCTACTGAAGGATCCATCGACTAAAGCCATGAATCCCGCACTGATTCAAGTCATGGATTGCCGATGGACAATGTCTGCAATATCTTCTCGTTTCTTCGAAAATCCCTCTGATTCTCTATGCGTTATTGGTGTAACAGGCACAGAGGGTAAAAGCACAACAGTATCTCTTATTTACCAACTTCTAAATGCAGCAGGTTTCAAAGCAGGATTCTTTTCAACTGTAATGTCCGATATTGGAGAGGGAGAAAAACCAAATCCTCAACATCAGACAACTCCCGAAGCAACCACTGTACAGCAGATGTTGGCGGAAATGCGCGACCATAGTCTAGGCTTTGCAGTGGTAGAAGCCTCAAGCCATGGCCTCTCTCCAAGAACTGCAAGGCTGGCACATGTCCATTTCGATATAGGCCTTGTTACCAATGTTACTCATGAACATCTAGAATTCCATGGCTCATGGGAGCAATATCGCAGCGATAAGGCAAACCTATTTAGACGCCTCGGCGAGGCGGGCGTCAAGAATCTCGATATGGTCGATCTTGCGGCAAAAGGGCAGAAAAGAATCAGAATAGTCTCTCCTATTGGAATAATCTGCGCAGATGACCCAAATGCATCATACTTTGCTCATGAGTCTAAAGCTCCATGCTTGACATATTCAAGCAAAGGGGCAGTTGCAGATCTCTCAGCACATAATATAGTAGGAGATTCCAATGGTGCCTTTTTCGAGATAGAAGGGCCTCTAGAAATGCCTGTTGAGCATAACTCCCGTGCAAAACAAGGAAAAAGTGCTCCGAAATATCAGACTGTTGCGCATTTAACTCTATCAGCCCGAATCAATCTTCCAGGCAACTTTAATGTTCAAAATGCGCTTGGAGCAATTCTTGCCGCCTCCACCGCAACGGGCTTACATTGGCGCAATTTTGTCCCTCTGCTTCCAAGCCTAAAGCCAATAAAGGGCAGGATGCAGCGAATTCTAGAAGGGCAACCTTTCGAAGTCATAATCGACTATGCCCATACGCCATCCTCATTTAAAGAGATACTCCCCTCTATTCGAAGAGAAAAAAAAGGTCGCATTATCTGCGTTTTTGGATCAGCTGGCGAACGCGATAGAGAAAAGAGACCACAGCAAGGTCGCATCGCTGCGGATTATTGCGACATCTTAATTCTCACCGATGAAGATCCTCGAGGCGAAGACCCAATGGCCATACTCGAAGAAATCGCTTCGAGTTGTCCTGAGCTCTCAAGAGAAGATCGCCTATACCTCATACCGGATCGCCCGGCAGCAATTCGGAAAGCATTTAGCCTTGCCAAGCCTGAAGATCTTGTTTTACTTCTAGGCAAGGGGCATGAGAATTCTATTATTTATTCCGACAGGGCTATCCCCTATGATGAAGAAACCCAGGCGCGTTCGATCCTAGCTGACATGAGATTTGGGATTAAGAGCGAAAGGAAATAATATATGAAGAATATAGCTGTACTATATGGTGGCAGATCTGGTGAACACGAAGTATCGCTTATCTCAGCGAGCAGCATTTTGGCCTACCTCGATAAGGAGAAATATTCTATTTTGCCAATAGGCATAACCAAGAGAGGAGAATGGTTCCTCCAGTATCCTCCAGAGTGGGCTTATTTACCGCCTGAAAAAGGGCAAATGCGCTCTCTTCCTCCTGTCGAAAAAACTGAACGAGTCTTAGCTGTCCCGGGCGAAGGACTCTGGCTAGAAACAAAGAAGGGCCTGCAAAAACTCGATATTGATGTTGTATTTCCTGTCCTACATGGAACTTTTGGCGAAGACGGTACGATCCAGGGTTTACTCGAAACAGTCGATCTTCCTTATGTTGGCGCGGATGTCTTGGGGTCGGCGGTCGGCATGGACAAGGAGGTTTCTAAGCGCTTATGGCTGTCGGCAGGGCTACCAGTTGTCGATTATATATCTGTAGGAAAAGAAGATGTCTCAGATGAAAACCTAAAGATACTTGCACGAAGAGTGGAAACTAGATTTGGCTGGCCCTGCTTTGTAAAGCCCTCATGCTCAGGTTCCTCGGTTGGAACATCTAAAGTCAATAATTCTGAGGCGCTAAAAAATGCAATACTTTCTGCTCTCCGCTGGTCTGAGCATGCATTGATCGAGGCATTTATCCATGCTCGCGAAATCGAATGTGCAGTGCTTGGTAACGAGCGACCTGTTGCTTTTGCTCCAGGAGAGATAATTCCATCTCACGAATTCTACGACTATGAGGCAAAGTATAAGGATCCACAGGGCGCTACCCTTTTGATACCAGCTCCGCTATCGGAAGAGACAAAGAATCGAATAATGAGCCTCGCGCTTTCTGCATATAAATATGCATCTATAAAAGGTATGGCACGAGTTGACTTCTTTGTCGAGAAGATAACTGGCGAGGTGTTTCTAAATGAGATCAACACTATTCCTGGTTTTACAGCCATTTCGATGTACCCTCGAATGTGCATAAATGGAGGGGTTTCCTATACTGAACTGCTAGATAGGCTAATAGAGTTTGCATTAGAACAATATGCGCTAAAGCGCGAACTCGAATACGATTTCTCAAAATCATAGAATAATAACCTCTGTTTATTGATCATGAATTCGGTTTCTTGAGATCTTAAAAACATCTGCTATTCTCGATCTTGCACTTTAAGCTCTTGCTTTTAAAGTTCCTTTCCTTCAAACACCCCTTCTTCGGACTCAGAATCAGGAATCAGGCATGCTCTCGCCTTGTCCCTAATAACAGCGCTAAATAATGCATAATTATTTATACTATTTCTAATTATTATTATCACTTCCGTATTCAATAGCTTCAGGGTATAATAAAGATTAAAAAGACATATGACTCTAATAAGCTCAAAAGGAGGCAACTATGAATTCCCAGGATTACATAGCCCTGGATTACCAATACGGAGCACATAATTATCATCCTATCCCCGTCGTCATTTCAAAAGCCAAAGGATGCAAGGTCTGGGATCCCGAAGGGCGAGAGTACTATGATTTCCTGTCAGCATATTCTGCAGTAAACCAAGGCCATCTCCATCCGCATATTGTCAATGCTGTCAAAAGTCAAATCGAACGAGTGACGCTCACTTCAAGAGCGTTCCACAATGACAAAATGGGGCCATTCCTCAAGAAACTATGCGAGTATACGGGCTATGAAATGGCTCTTCCTATGAACTCTGGTGTAGAAGCTGTAGAGACAGCGATCAAGGCTGCAAGGCGATGGGGCGTGGAAAAAAGAGGGATAGAGAATGGAAAACAATCCATAATCTGCGCCAATGACAATTTTCATGGTCGAACGCTAAGCGCCGTATCAATGTCGAGTGATCCTGATTCCTATATCAACTATGGGCCTTATGTACCAGGTTTCATAAAAATTCCTTTTGGAGATGCCAAGGCAGCCCGTGACGCCATCGATGAGAATACAGTTGCTGTGCTAGTGGAGCCCATTCAAGGAGAAGCCGGTGTTGTTGTTCCTCCTGATGGCTATCTCTCAGATCTCAGAAGAATCTGCACCGAAGCGAGGATTTTATTCATACTAGATGAAATACAGACTGGTTTTTGCAGAACAGGCCGCCGTTTCGCTTGGCATTATGAAAATGCTCGCCCCGATATCATGTGTCTCGGCAAGGCTCTAGGGGGTGGTATCATGCCGATTTCCGCCATTGTTGCAGATCATGAAGTTATGGATGTATTCACACCAGGGACACATGGTTCAACTTTTGGCGGGAATCCACTAGCTGGCGCAGTAGGCATTGCTGCTCTCGAAGTACTCGAACAAGAGAATCTCGATGAAAGAGCATTTAAGCTGGGCGAACGTTTTAGAGAAGCCCTAAAAAATGCAAAATCATCTCATTTTCGCCTAGTTCGTGGAAAAGGCCTCCTAAATGCAGTTGTCTTCGAAGAAGGCTTTGATGCCTATCCTACTTGCATAGACCTAAAGGAATCTGGCATACTTGCTAAACAGACGCACGGAAATATAATACGCTTTGCCCCGCCGCTCGTCATAACTGAGGACGAGCTCGAAGAAGCTCTCGAGAGAATAATTTCCGTGCTGGACAGAGCCTAGAATCTAATTTGCACTAATTTGTAGAGGATGATGAAGAATTTCAAATCCTTGATCAGCCATATATATTTTGTGGCTTTTTTTGTGGCCTTTTTGATTGCAGTATACTTTATTGCTATACAAAGGCAAGAAACTTTACAGGCTTCAGTGCCAATTGAGAATCGAACTATTGTCCTCGAAAGCCTATCAGATAAAAACCAAGTTTCGCCTCAAAATACTTCACAACAACATGCAAAGATATCACCTCTTCCAGGTGAGATCTTTCTCAAGACAATAGATATAGATGTCGACGATGATGAAGATTTCGAGCAAGTCATTCTATGCAAGAAAACAGCCGGAAGCACAGTCTTGTGGATTATTATTGCTGACTTTTCGTCAAATCTTGGCGTCTATCTTAGACATTTCGAGGCCCAGATACGAGCTTCAAAGCTAGAGAGCATAACCGTGCAGCCACTTGATGTTACAGGTGATGAGCTTTCCGATCTTATTATTCAAGGTCTGGATAGTTCTAACAATCAAACCCTAACCATATTTCGTCGGCTTTTAAATCGGGGGTATGGTCTAATATTTTCAGAGGCAGGCTTGTCTATAAATCTTCAGGACTCTGATAATTTTGCTATCCCATCTATTGTTGTCGAATCATTGCCAAATAAAGCGGGTTTCGTTTCCTATAAGACCTATAGATGGAACAGAAACCGCCTCTTATTAGAAAAAGTATCAGAATCTCCCTTAAGAGAGAGCAATAGCATCTTAGAAGGTCCTTCTGGAAGCGACGCTGCGTCATATCTCTCCTGGCTCAAGCGACTTTGGACAAAGAATTCAGATATATCCAATATATGCTCGCTGTATTTAGATACGAATAGCAATGCATTGATCTTAGAAGGCCAACAGATTCAGCAACGATGGATAATTAAAAGCGCTGAGCGCAATGGCAATCGACTATATCTTACCTGTAGGCTCTCAGAGCTAAGCGATCTCGATCGAATCTTTATAATCGACGCAAAAGGACAAAACGAAATATTGGTCAACATAATCGATCAACAAGTATCTCATTTCCGCCGCGATGAAGGTTGGTCTGGGAGATACAAATCGTTTGATTATGCAAAGGAATCTGAGGAACATAAGACGATATTGTCAAGCCTTGATCATTCGCTATTTCTAGGCCGTTATCTTGGTGATAACCATTCTGTGCTGGTGCTCGATCAGGCCAAGAGTATCCTTGTAATAAATGGGAAATATAGAGAAGGGGCTGCAAGAGTCTATGATTACGATGGATATCGATTGCTTGATTTCTTGCAGATTCAGCCGAATGGGCTTGTCGGAGAGAGGCTGCTCTTCATTATCTCTATCGATCAATCTGAGAATGGCTCAATAAATCGCCTCATCCTTCGACCAGCTGAGATCGGGCCAGAGGGTGCTAGAATAGAATATCGAACACCCTATATCTTCATTAAAACAAGTTAGGGGCCTGCAGGATAAGATTCATATCCAAGGTCTTTGAGCTTGGACTGTGTTTTTCCCCAGTCTTCTTCAGCTGCCACATGGACAGCCCATCTTAGCTCGCCAGCTTGGTTTTTCATTTCTATTATCCTTGTCCTGAACTTTTGATTAGTCAAGTTTTTAGATAGCCGCTCAGCATTATCTTTCGAAGAAAAATAGCCCACCTGCAGCCACTGGACTTCGCTTGTAGAGCCATGTTCTTCTACTATTGGAGAACTGCTCGATGATCCCCCATAATCAGCTAGAGGAGCTTGACCCTTAATCCACGAAAACCCTAAATAAAGTATAAGCGATGAAGAAGGGAAAGCTTTTCCCAGAATCAAATCCGATTCTATTGAGTCGGGGAAATCCTTTACCAAGCTGCAAGGGCTAGCCCCAAACTGACCAAAATCCGCAAAATATTGCAGAAGCAACAGCTCTTTTCGCAATTGAGGTTTTGTAACGATAGCTAACGCATCTCTCGTTTTTGAAGAAGCTGAAACATAATCTTGATCATAAAGAGAAAGCCATATGTCAAAAATAATTCGAAATTCCGGCAAGACAGCCTCATTTTTTAAAAGCACTAGTGCGTTTTTCTGATCGCCGACTGCTATTGAAAGCCTTAGTGCCTCAACAATGTATTTCCCGTCGATAGAGGCGGCCTTTATATACCACGACGCAGCTTCTTTTGTTTGCCCAAGAAGCAGATATAGCCCTCCCAGAATGCCCCTGAGCTCGGCTTTCAAGTTCTGGCCAGCCTTTGCCTCATATTCTTGACAAAGGGCTATTCCATCTCTAACAGGTAGCTGCGAAACTGCCGAAAGCAAGACATCTCGCAAGGCATCTTGGCTTGTGGTCTTTGACGCAGCTTGTCGGGCCTGATTCAGACTTTTGTATGTCTCTGCCTCCGAGGATGAGCTAATAATAAAAATAAATAATGATAGGAAAAATGTAAATGAGACTGTGAAATTGAGAAACCAGCGATCCCTAGATATCTGTATTCTGTTTCTCTTCACACTTCTTATCTTCACACTTCCTCGCCTCTTAATGTATTGCCAGCAACCGATATAAACCTTACCTGGGCAAATTGCCCAATTCTTGTTGGAGAGCCAGGAAAGACCACCATCTCATCGCGTGATGTCCTTGCCAATAGCTCTCTTGATGATTGCTTTGATCGGTTTTCTATGAGCACCTTGTCGACTTGGCCAATTCGCTCTCTCATAAGAGAAGTTGTTATCTCTTTTTGAAGGGCAATAACTCGGGCAAGTCTATCTTTTTTTATTTTTTCAGGTACTTTATTTGGCAGTCCAGCAGCAAATGTGCCTTCGCGTTCGTTGAAGTGATACATGAAAGCATAAGAAAAATGAACACTGCGCATTAGTCTTAAAGTCTGTTCAAGATCTTCTTCGGTCTCACCAGGAAATCCGACCATAATATCTGTAGATAATGTAAGGTCTGGAATTGCCTTTTTTAGAGCATCGATTACAGAAAGGTAGTATTCTCGAGTGTATTTGCGATTCATCGCGGAGAGTATGGTATTAGAGCCCGATTGCAAAGGCAAATGGAGGTGATGACAAAAAAAAGGATCCTCTGCCATAACTGCTATGAGCTCTTTAGAGAGATCTTTGGGATGGCTTGTAAGAAAACGAATCCAGCCAATTCCACGCTCAGATTGCTTAGGCGGCGCATCGGCGCATCCTATCGTGTCTTTGCTATCTTGCTTTTTTCGCAGGTGCATCGCAATCATCTTTAGGAGCCCGGTAAAGTCTAAAAATGTCCCATCTTTTTCCCAGCTATAGGAATTTACATTCTGTCCAAGAAGAGTAATCTCGCGAATACCAAGATCTTCGAGCTTATCTATTTCCTGAAGAATATCCACAGGGCTGCGCGAAATCTCGCGTCCCCGTACATAAGGCACTATACAGTAGGTGCAAAAATTATTGCAGCCATGCATTATGGGAATAAAGGATCGAAATGCCCCACCCTCGTGATGGAACTCACTGAAAACATATCTTGGGCTCTCCTCGAGCGCTTCTATCTTTTGGCCATTGGCAATGGTGTCGAGCATAAGCGAAAATGATTGCTTTTGGAATGTTCCAAAAACATAGTCGACGCCGGGAGCCTTTTTTCGAATGGCATTTTTATACTGCTCTGCCATACAACCAACAACCGCCAGAACGAAATTATGTTCTTTCTTGCGTGCAGTTAATTGATGAATACGATTCCATACGCGGTTTTCGGCAGTTGCTCTTACGGTACATGTATTCAATAAAATTAGCTGGGCTTCTTCCTCTCCAGAGCGCCCCCATCCATGTTCTTTAAGAGTCACCTCCATCGCTGCCGACTCAGCCTTGTTCATCTCGCAGCCATAGGTCTCGATATGATAATTTTTCATTTCTTCTTTTTTAGGCCTCTAATAAATCCAACAAGATTGAAAAGACCATATCCAAGAAGTCCTATGCCACCTAGGGAAAGCAGAGAATGCGATAAACCAGGCAAAAACAGAGTGGCGAATCCTGCAATGCCTGCTGCACCTAGCACTGTGCCGGAAATCTTGTCGGTCTTAGTCTTCCCTAAGAGACCTATAGCACCCAGCCCTATGAGCCCTGCGGATATTACAGTCCCGACCACTGGGATGCCAAGCAAAGCCTCGACACCTAAAAAGCCAAGGCCTGCAACCGAAGACATGACACCCTTTGTCCCTTTATCATTCAAAGTCTTGGGATCGACCGGATAATTGCTTTCCATATCTTTTCCTCTCTTGATCCAAAATGCATCATACTCCAAAATCCTTAACACTGATCGACATTCCTCATATCAGGGATAAGAAGATTCAAGTTGATCTAGCCTTCCATGTTCGCCACTGACCGGTTCAATCTTCGAACGATCGCTTTTTTCAACATATGCATAAGCGGAATGGTTATGGATACTCTCAAAATTCTCCGCTTCAACCGAAAACCATGGAAAGCGATGAAGAGCATCAACCTTTAAATATACTTCTCTCACGACATCTTCTACAAAGCGAGGCTGCATATAGGCCTTCTCTGTGATAAACTTTTCATCTTCGCGCTTTAGGAGAGTGAATAATTCGCTCGAGCCAGATTCCTCTACTATTCGGATTAAGTCCTCAAACCAAAAAAAAGGGCCAAGAGATACTTGAAGTGTCACAAGGCCTCTCTGGTTGTGTGCTCCTCCATTTGAGATAGCTTTGGAACATGGGCAAACTGTTTGCACGGGCACTATTACGCCAGCAATAAAACGATGCCCATTTTCAGAGCAGCTTGCTTCGTAAAAGCATTCATAGTTCATTATAGACGTTTGTTCCGAGACAGGTGCCTTCTTTTTGATAAAATAGGGAAAATGAATACCTGTGTAGGCTGTCTGCGCATCCAGCTCTATTCTTAACTTTTTTAGCATTTTTATCACATTGGGCATCGAGAGGTCGCTTCGATATTCCTCAAAGATCTCTATGAATCTGCTCATGTGAGTGCCCTTGAAATCATGCGGAAGGTCTGCAAATAAATTGACCATAGCCGTTGTGTGCTGGTATTTTTCAGCTTTGTCGAGCAAAGTTATGGGGTACCTGAGGCCTTTGACTCCAACTTTCTGGATCGCAACATTGCGATTATCCTTAAACGATTGAACATCTACCATAATCTAAACCTATATTTCGCGTAAAGAAATGTACTAATATCTAAAA
Organism: Spirochaetota bacterium; assembly: GCA_022704665.1. GTDB lineage: Bacteria > Spirochaetota > Spirochaetia > Treponematales > Rectinemataceae > Rectinema. The sequence goes on from JAKJFY010000007.1 coordinate 52,767, forward strand.
CCTATCTTTTCTCTGCCTCATGCAAACTTGGATTCTTACAGCGCGATATTAGAAATCCTCGCAGCAGCATCGATGGTGTTTGAAAGCAGCATGGTGATGGTCATGGGCCCTACTCCTCCTGGTACGGGTGTTATCCAGCCTGCAACTTGCGAAGCTCCTTCGAAATCAACATCACCGCAAAGCCGATAACCCTTCTTTTTAGTAGAATCAGGCACACGATTGACTCCTACATCTATAATACAAGCACCTGGCTTGATCATATCCACAGACACCAAGCCCGGTGCTCCCGCGCAGGCCACCACAATATCCGCTTCGCGAACATGAGAACCAAGATCCCTCGTCCCAGTGTGGCAGATAGTTACTGTCGCATTGACCGATTTCCGAAGAAGGAGGTTTGCAAGTGGTTTGCCCACAATGTTTGAGCGCCCAACGACTACTGCCCTTGCTCCATTGGTCGGTACATCGCTCCTCTTAAGGAGTTCAATTATTCCAAACGGGGTACAGGGTATGAAACAGGGTTGTTCAAGGAGCATGCGACCGAGATTGACTGGAGTAAAACCGTCTACATCCTTGTTGGGATCGATAGCCTCGATAACGCGGCGCTCATCGATATGTCTAGGAAGAGGAAGCTGAACGAGGATGCCATGAACATTTGGATCTCTATTGCATTCGGCAATTCTTTCGAGAAGAGCTTCCTCTGATGTATTCTCCGCCATTCTTGTCTCGAAGCTCTGCATACCGATCTCAGCGCAGGCTCTTTCTTTTGCGGTTACATAAGAAATCGAAGCTGGATTATCCCCCACAAGAATCACGGCAAGACCTGGTATTACTCCTTTTCCCTTGAGGAAGATGACTTTCTGTACAAGCTCATTCCTAATCTCCTCAGCAATTCTCTTTCCATCGATAAGTACTGCAGACATAACTCCTCCCACCTTCAAGATACTATATTTCCAGGATTTCGTCATGAATTTTCTAGTGTTTCAAAGAAATCCCTGTATTCCATGCACCAGCAAAATGCATTGATTGTTGGAATGATCAAACTAAAGGCAAAATGTACTCCATTATCTATATCAAAAAAATATCCTGGTTGTGCGAAAATCCCTTTCTCTTTGAGCAAACGCTGGGCTATTTTATCTTCTTCCAAATAACTCGGGCTTTCAATTAGAGCAGTCCATCCGCCTTGACAGCAAAGTACTCGATGTGGGCTAGCTTTACCTGTCAGAATTTCTATATAGACAGCATAATTCTCGCGAATTCTGCCTAGCAACCTACATAAAAATGCCGTCTCATGTTCAAAGAGAAAAGGCAGGGCATTCATTATAGGAGTATTCACAGAAAGAAAAGTATCTGCAATGAGATCAAGTCTTTTTTTTGCTTTAGATACCTCTTGGCCTGGCCCAGAGATGGTGATCCATGCAAGCTTCAGCTGAGGCAAACCCATTCGTTTAGAGAGTCCATCGAGTACAAAAGTAAGCACTCTATTCTCCCCTACAAAGGTCTTTCGTTCGATATTCTCATCTATAGGAAAATCAAAAAAAACTTCATCTGCAATCAATGCGAGATCATATTTTTCGCATAGGTCCAAAATTTCGGTCCTTTCTCCTTTTCGGATATATGAACCAGTGGGATTATTGGGATTGATTATAACAATGGCTTTGATCCGCCTAGTATAATCTGCAGCAAGAATAGAGGAAAGCTCATCGAGATTCACATACCAGCCAGAAGGATGAACATACTCAAGCCTGTAAGTCAGCACTTTCACCGAATCCAGTTCTGCCAAGTGTTGAAAAAGAGGGTAACCAGGTTTTGGTACTAGTACCGCATCGCCAGTGTCGCATAGCAGCTTGAAAAGCCATGAATACCCCTCTGAAGTGGAAGCACAGAGAAAATAGCTATCAGGAGGCATATTTTTGCTATACGAAACAAAATGATCCGAAATAGCCTCTCGTGCACGATAAAGCCCTCTAGGTTCTGGATCATAGAAAACATTATCTTTGGCTGCCAGAGAAATAAGATCTGAGCTTTCCCAATCGAGTTCTGCCTTTGTGGGATTTGTATTCGATAGATCTTTGATTGGAAGCCCAGTGCTGGACCTCCATGTGCGAATCTTCGAAAGCTCATTTGGTTCTGCTTCTCCAGCATTGGATCTTCTGGAAAAAATATTTTTCATCAAAATAAACCTATCGAAGCCCAAGAATATCTAATATGCTCGTCTCAAGCTCCTGCCGAAGTTGAGCTGCCTCAGTCTCTAGAAATTCGCATTCTTTCCTTGCTGCACAGGTGAATTGTTCATCAGTCAGTGTTTTTATGTTTATTCTAACATTCAAGACTGCTCCAGAAAGCCCTGCCCATGCCATGAGACATCCTGTGGCTGCATCGATTGCCGAATTTGAGTTGCCAGAACGGGCTGCTTCGAGGCATAAGCGCATCGCTTCGAGACAAAGCCGAGAAGTTTTAAGAGGCACACTAGCTGCTTCTTTGTTGGCTGTCTCGATTGCCACATCACGCATTCTCTTCTCAGTTTCAGTCGATTTTGGAAGCCTTATAGCATCCATAACCGCATTAAAGGCCGCTGTGTCTTCATCTACTAGTTCGAGCAGAGTCTTCTTGAGTCTTTGAGCCTTGAGCCCTAATGCTTCCAATTCTTCATAAATCCCTTCGTATCCTTTCTTGCCTATGGTAAGATTTACATCCATGGCAGCCAGAGCAGATCCAAGAGCTCCTGCCAGAGCAGCTACAGATCCCCCTCCCGGTGCTGGCGAGTCTGAAGAGACAATATCTACAAAGGAGCTGATCTTTTTTGAAACAAGAATCCCTTCTTTCCTTATTGCCCACTCTATGATCTTTTTTTCGGGTTCAAAAGGTTGTACAGAGCGTAAACCGAGTGTCTGTACAGCTAGCTCTACAAGTTCATGCTCTGAAAGTGCGGGGCTTTTGCCTGCTTTCTGGCGATAGTATCGCCCGCAAACACAGATAGCTTCTAGAGGAATTAGTCCAATAAGCTCAGAGCCAGTTACATATACGCCTCTGGCTTCCGCTTCTTCTTTTACCGCATCGAATACCATATGCAATGGGGTTCTATGAAAATCGAGAATATTGATAGAGACCTGAGCACATTGGTAGGATTCAATATACCATCCAATAGCACGGACAGCCTGCAATCTACCTGGAACCTTGACAATATTTCCATTGCTATCCTTTATTGTACGGCCTGTTTCTCGAATATTGAGTGCTATGTCGTGAGCTATTCTCTTATCTTTTGTGTTTAGGTTAATGTTATAAGCAATCAAAAATTCTCTTGCACCGGTTACAGTTGCGCCCCAGCGAGCGTTGAAACGAGCGGGTCCAAAGTCAGGCTGCCATACTGGATCCGAGAGTTTTGCCTCTAATCCTTCATATTCGCCAGCACGGATATCCGCAAGACTCTGTCGCTCGGGGCAGGTCGCTGATTTTTCGTAGAGATAGACTGGCACATTAAGCTCTTCTGACAGCTTTTTGCCGAAATCCTTTGAAATACTTACGCATTCCTCCATGGAAATACCTGAAACAGGTATAAAAGGGCATACATCTAGAGCTCCTATTCGCGGATGAGCTCCATGGTGCGTTCTCATGTCTATTAGCTCATATGCAACTCGTGCTGCTTTCAAAGCGGCTTCTTTTACAGCTTCAGGAGGCCCAATGAAGGTATATACTGTACGATTTGTGTCTGCACCTGGGTCTATATCGAGCAGAAAAACCCCTTGAACAGACCTGATGGCATTTGCAATAGCTTCGATCTTAGCGTGATCTCTTCCTTCGGAAAAATTTGGAACACATTCTAGCAAGGGCTTATCCATATTACTCCTCCATTTTATGAAATGTGTTGAGACTCAATACTTGGCGACGAGCTTCTTCTAATGATCTTCGATCATTGATATTTTGGAATACGATTCTAGGATCGCAGAGAGAGATTATCTCATTCCCATGAATGATGAGATGGCTTTTTATTTCGATAAAGTGCCAAAGAGATAAGTTAGAACTGCTTTGGATATAACAATAGAGATCAGAAAAAAGATTTTTCTTATAGAATGCAAAAAATGGTTGGATATTCCCTTCTGACTCGCAAAGAACTATATCCACATCTTTCGACATCGATTGAAGATAGAGATATTGAATTAGCGGTAAAGAAACAAATGGCATATCTACTGCGCAAAGGCAAACCCAGTCCAATGAAGCATGGACTAATGAAGTGAATAGCCCACTTGCAGGCCCGCCTTCCTTTATATCGTCCTCAAATTGTAAAGCACCAAGACTTTCATAGGACTTTTGAGGCTTGCCCACAATCAGCAGCTCTTGTGCAATCTTGCTTAGTTGAGCGGCGAGCATAAGGCCTATGGGAACTCCATCTATTTCGACTTCTTGTTTGTCTATTCCGCCAAAACGCCTAGCGTGGCCACCATTGAGAATAGCCGCCGAGAACGGTAATCTTTGTTCCCCAAGCATTCCTAAGACTTCTTGTTCTGCTTTTATATCTGCCATAGGATACTATTATGACATGTCTTGCCAAATTCATGCAGATACTCGAATGGGCAGATTGGGAGACTCCACCAGATCAGATGAACTGCTCCCTCTCTTTTCAATTTATAATTCAAACTATTAAGGAGCTCATCCCTGCCATTGAATCCGCTCAGCTTTCCAGCAAAGAACTCGATTCTTATAAGATTCACAACCTGTTTGACAAGGCAATTCGCCTCTATTTGATGACTCCAGCCATTGTCAATGTGCTGCTGAACTATAAGATTTGTGTAGAACATGGCCTTCCGCTTCATCCTACTGTTTATTACGAACTCAAGGAAGCGCGCAAGTACCGAATGCGCCATTCGCTAGCCGAAATTCAGCAAGCCAATGAACAATATTGGCAATCCATTGAGGTCGCTCGCTTGTGTTATCAATGCGCGCCTCAAGCCATACCAGCCATAGACAAGCTTTATTCTGGAATTCCACCCGACATCTCTTCATTTTTATATACAGCAGTGCAAGATCGTTACACATGGCTTGGCTCTCAGCCTTCACTCCTTTCAGAGCTCGCAGAAAAAATATCAAAAGAATTTAAGCCTAGCCTTATCGTCGCTGCCGCTCATGGCTCCATCATGCCTGCTCTTATACTTTCAGAACTTCTTGAAATCCCTCTATACTTTATTCGGTTTTCAATGTTCAAACGCCATGATGAAGAACCTATCATAAGCCTATCGGATCAAGCATGGCTTTTTGACTATCGCAACAAGGATGTTCTTTTATATGATGAAGATGTTGCAGGAGGAAATACACTTGATTTGTTTTTGAAGAGATTATCCCCGCTTTTTGGAGAAGTGAAAACTGCTTGTTCGATTCGGCATGCTGGCTCATCCATCCATACAGATTTTTCAGGCAGAGTGTGGTGGGACTAGGCATATTATTGATCTTAGTAGATTTCTTTTATAGATCTGCATAAATTACGCGAATAGCTCGCAATAAGTTGCATATTTATTAGCTCTATGATATACTTATTTATAGAAACAGTTGCCAAAAACCAATGTTGTTCTGTTTTTATGAGCAGTGGCGCTGAGGTTTACCTCCTTTTCCTCAGCGCCTTTCTTTTGTGTTATGATTTGAACTCTAAGGCACCAGATAATGGTGAGCTAATCGCTTGACTTTTATCGATATATCAGCATAGGTTAATATAAGTCATCAAATTGATTTCTCGTGCAGGTTATTAGAGGAGATATTATGTCTCAAAAAACGAAGCTCAACTATGTCCCTTCAATCCGCCGTTTTCCTTCATATCTCCATATAATACGAGCTTTTCAGAGAACCGGTGAACCTTATATTTCTGGCACTTGGATAGCAAATGAGCTAAACCTTGAGCCAATACAGGTCAGAAAAGATCTCTCCATTACCGGTATAGTAGGGAAACCTAAAAAAGGCTACCCAGTAGATCAGCTAATTGCAGCCATAGAGCACTATCTCGCTTGGGATATTGAACAAAGAGCGATGATTGTAGGCGCAGGAAACCTGGGATCTGCTCTAACTGGCTATCAAGAATTCAGAAATCATGGCCTTCATATAGTCGCTGCATTCGACAGCGACCCTTTGAAGGTAGGCAAGACTATTCATCAAATCCAGGTATACCAAATGAATCAGCTAAAAGAGATTGTAGAAAGAATGAAGATAACTCTTGCTATTCTAACCGTTCCCTCACCTTACGCCCAATCAAGCTGCGATGCGATCATCGCTGCGGGCATAAAGGCAATCTGGAATTTCACCAATGTGAAACTCAAGGTACCAGATGATGTAATTGTTCAAAGAGAAGACTTATCTTCTGGATACGCAATACTCTCGGTCATGATGCGTACAAAAGCTAAACTTTCCTGAGCCGAGATTACATCCCTGACTTTATGAAGATATTCCTAATTTCAGGCCCACGCGGCTCTGGAAAGACCTCATTCTGCAATGCTCTCATCAAGGCTGCAAAGGAAAGAGGCATCGTTTGTAGAGGCTGCATGGAGATTTCGCAGCGCGATGAGAATTGGATACCTTACCGTATCAGTCTCTACGATGTATCAAATGGAGAGACTTTTCTCGCAGCTTCGCGTCCCATAGGCAAAAGAGATGTTCCATTCGAATTCTCTCCTGATGCCTTTGCTCATATAAGAGAAAGTTACATTAAGGCTATTAAATTGGATACTATTTCGCAACATGCTCACTATGAACCAGATAAAAAAAGAGAAATTTGTTTGATCGACGAAATCGGCCCACTTGAGCTTGAAAATAGAAGCGGCCATTTATGCTTTTTGGAATTTGTACTCAGCACAAAGGACCCAGGCGCTCTTATTTTGACTGTCAGAACAAGCTTGAAATATACTCTTATATCTTTCCTTGCAAATCGTGAAATCTCAGCAAATCATATATATAATCTTGAACTTGAGAAACTGACAATATCTTCTGCTTGTCTTGATGTTCTTTCTTTTCTTGAGTAGCGATGATTCTTTAGTTGCACGGTTTACCTTGAGATGCTAAAATTTGAAATACAATAGTTTCATAAAAATTGAAAAAGAGGTTTGAACTATGCGCATGACTACACGTGGCCTTTACGCTATAAAAGCAATCCTCTCGCTTGTGGCAACATCTGAAGAAGAAAAGCCTGTCTCTTTAAACAAGATTGCTCAAATTGAGAATCTCTCTCCTGAATTTCTTCAGCAGATTTTCTACAAGCTGAGAAAAGCAGGCATAATTAAATCCTTACGCGGGCCAGGAGGAGGCTTTTCGCTGAACAAAAAGCCTGAAGAAATTTCAGCTTATGATGTGCTATACGCGGTAGGAGAGACTCTGGAGATAGTGCCTTGTATACCTTGGAGAAGCACAAAGAAAGTCTGCCCAAGATTCGACACTTGCGATGTTGGACCTTTCTGGATTGAAATGGAAAATATAATTGTTGAGTATGCAAAATCAAAAAGCTTGAAGGACATTTCCTTAGCTAGAACTCATCAGGAAGTCATATCGGATTGAAATCAGGAATTTGATCTGTGTCATAGGAAATATCAGAGCTCGGGATTTTGCAATTTCAACTAGACAATACTGCTACGAACCTTGTGTATATTGCTTTGGCAATCTGCTAGGAGTGTTTTTCATGCATAAGCATAGAAAGGTACATACTCAGCTTTTCTCTTAAGTGGAGTTGAGAAACTCCTAAGCCATAGCCTTCTTTCAAGAATCGACAATCCTAT
>JAKJFY010000079.1:0-5399 GCA_022704665.1 Spirochaetota bacterium
GACGCGAAAAAAGATAAAGTAGTCGTAGTTAGCGATATTCATCTGGGAGTACTAGACAAATACTCTGAAAACCTTAAAAACCGAGCGGTATTCATCGAGTTCCTGAAACGCCTCCAGAATACAGAGGATGTAGGAGAACTGGTTATAGCTGGCGATTTCCTCGATGAATGGTACCTTCCGCTAACCTACCCCGCGTATAGCGATTCGAGCAAATTCTATTGGCAAGTCGTAAAGAACAATCAGGCGGTTTTTGATGAACTCAAAGCCCTGATGGAGAAAGGCATAAAGCTGACCTATGTGCCCGGTAATCATGACATGACATTGGAAGGCGATATACTAGACAAGGCTCTCCCCAGGATCAACCAAGCAAGAGATGTCAATGGATTAGGAAAATACGTGACCGGGGTCCGAGACGAGATCATAATCGAGCATGGACATAGATATGATGTCTTTTCCGCGCCCGACAGCGTCTCAAACAAAGATATAACAGGGGATGCGCCATCTATCCTCCCACCGGGCTATTTCTACGCCAGGATTGCCGCCAGCTGGGTTCTGCAAGGCAAGCCAATGATCAAGAAAGATTATCCGGAGATTGACAAAGTGCCAGATCCAAAAACCGATCCAGACCAGTACGGCGCTTATCTATACTACAGGATCTGGAGCGGCGAGATAAACCGAATTACACCCTTTGAACGTTTCGAGGATCGCGTGATCGATATAAAAATCAATGGCTATAATGGAAAATACTCCATCAAGGATTTTTACCCTGTTGTCCAAGCCGATGGAACTATTAGCGCGCCAACTCTCTTCAAAAACTATCAGCGAGACTGGGACAAGATCCAGGAAAATAACTTCGTCTCGATTAAGACCTCCTTCGCGGAGAGTGTAGCTGGCGCGCTAGACAGCGAGTACTTCTTCAAGCAAGCGAAGAAACAGTACCTCGAGAACCCGAATTGGAAGGTCGACGTAGTGGTATTCGGGCACACTCACAACCCAATGCTTAGAAAACTTCCTAATGCTGAAGGAAAATATTACGTAAACAGCGGCACCTGGATCGACGAGAATCCCGATCATCCTGCAGCGAGCACCTTTGTCGTTGTTACGAGCAGAGAAGATACTGATATTGTGGAGCTGTACGAGTATTACCGCGATGGGACAATTAGGAAATTGGACTGAACCTTTTTGTGCATCCTTGTAGTGGCACATCCTTAGATTTTGACCTTGATCGATGGCGAGAGATAAGTTTTTGCTACGCTATGCTTGTGGACGGAAATCTTCCTTATTATCTGCCAGAATCGTCTGTAGGTAGTGCTCTTTATCCTCGTACAGGAAAACTACATGATGTGCAAGCATCTTGGCTTTGTCGACGTTCCAGTGCAGCATCATGTCCATGGAGGATGTATCCGAAAGAATGTACGAGTCGAGGGTTAGGTCAGGGTCGGCAAGGCGTTTCTCGATGTCCTTGATGGTTTGGTAGAAATCAATTTTGGCATCCGTAAACTCGATGTGCTCTGTTCCTTTCGGATCGACAAAGCGCACGTGCTGGCGGCCATCCGCATCGACAAGCCATAGCATGAAGTCGGGATGGAAGTTGCCTGCTTCAAAAAAGCCCACGCCTTTGCCCCTACTCAAGTTGCGCAGCATAAAAAGCTCTCGGTGCGCAAAAAAACCGGCCTCGCCCTTGGCTTTCTCTCGGGCATAAAACTCCTTAATATCGCGTACAAACTGGCCTTCGCCCCTGTTGAGGGGCACAGGGCTGATCTCCAATTTGAGGTGCCCACCTGTGCCTTCTTCAGCAGAATATCCCGGTCTATCGGTATCGATTATCAAGAGCGGCTGAAAAAGGTGACCCGCGAACCAGATTGCATCCAAATTTCGGAAATTCCATTCGGTTTCAGAACGATTTTCAATTCTCTCCTTCAGCTGTCGTAGACTTGCAATGAGCTCTTGATCCGACTTGTCCACCGCCACGCGATAGTAAGGATCGCTGGGTTTTTCCCCAACGCCCAGCAAATTGGGATCGGAAGCCTCCAAATAGCGCACTTCAAGATGCGGCAACTCCCATTTTTGCTTCTGGAAGCTATAGAAGTGGTCCAGGTATTTCTTGAGGAGCGCGAGCGCGATCTCTTGCCAGGTACGCACGCGTTCATACGAACCAAATGCAAGTTCGGCCTTTGGAATGAGCAAGGTATACCACGATGGATCGACAAGGAGTTCGCCGATGACTGAGCGTGGAATGTTGAGATTGAACCAGCCGCGTTCGGCTTTGAAACGCTCAAGCTCGAAATAGAGCGCGTCCAAATCGAGGAATGCAACATGCTGTGCCGTCAGGTGTGCTTCATTGGGCTGATATTGTATTTGCTCGCCTGGCAGGCCCTTTGACTTCATGGCCTGAATTCTTGGATACCAATTCACCACGCTTTTGTTCTTAAGAAACAACTCGAATGCAGGATCGACCTTGGGATCGGGCCTGCACAACGTCGGTATAGGCGCAGCCTTTCGGAAAGCATCACCAAAGTCAGTTTGAATGCCATTGATGGTCTTTTGGAGCCGCACCATCTTGAGATGAGGTACTTGGTCCCGCTTCATAACCGGCAAAAGAATTTCCTCCTGTTCCTTGTCCGGAGAAAGTCCTTCGTCCTGGAGGTATTCGCGGAATTGCGCCATGTAGTTGGCGTGTATGCCGAAAATGCTGAGCGTTTCCAGCGCTCTCAGATGCTGCGGGCGGGCAAGATCGGGCGGCAATTCTACCGCGGAACTGCGCTTCAAGCTCAGGTTGTATCCTTTTAAGCGAACACCTCTGCCAAAAAGCTGAATGATCTGCGCGCCCTCGCCTTTACCGACGTTCATAAGTCCCATGGTAGAAACGCGCCAGCTCGACCAGCCTTCGGTGAATTTTTTCGACCCGATGAGTAGGTTAACAGATGATTCCTGATCGTTGATGGTCTGAAAAAGCGAGCCAGAGAATTCGCGCTCTCCTGTTTCGAGTCCATTCTTGGCACAGAGTTTGAGAAGGCTCGCATCGTCACCCACATTGATCACGCCAAATTCCTGATTCTCGGCTCCCAAACGGAGCGCGATTTCTCCTTCGGCCCCCTTTAAGTTCTCGAGGTAGAGAAGGCCACCCGCAGGAGCATTGAAAATCATTGCAAGCGTCTCGTCAAAGATTGCCTCGGCGGAAAAGCCCCGCGTGTTAAGATAGACAAACCGCCGCTCAAAGATATTGCGACCATCGGCGGCCACGAGCCCGCGGGTGAGTACCTCCTGGATGCGCTGGATCGAGGCCTTCCTATCGCGCACATATCGCGCAAAGAACTTCAGAATGTCGACAATATCGCTCGCGTCGCGCGACGAGAGCGTTTTTGTAACGCTGCTACCCACGAACACCCAAAGCGGTTTTTCTACAAGGAAAGGACGCAAAGCGGAAGCTTCGTCCTTATACAGCTTGAGTTGCTGATAGAAGGTGAGTAAGCACGCCGTGAGGTAGAGTTCAAGATGGCCACGCTCGGTCTCTTCGTCCAAATTCAGAATCTGATAATCCTTGCCAAAGCCGTCCTCATAAAAGTATCGATAAGAATAGTCAACAAGGATGTTCTTGGCGTATTGGTCCGCAAGATCGCGATCGCCTTTTACCGCTTGGCCAAAGGTTGCCGAATACTCAAAAGAGAAGCCGTTTTCGCAAATTTGGTTGCGATATTTCATCCAGGCGCCCTCGCCGCCTCCTGAGGCACCGCGATGGCCTTCGTCGACAAGTACGAGGTTGTTGCCGAGGAAAGACTCGGCCGCTATGGTCTTTTCCCCGGAATCTTCACGAAGCTTCGTAACCTCTATGATCTCGACCGCATGCCCGATAAAAAGCGAGCTGCCTTCTTTCTGGAAAATGTCCGCATCGATACCGGACCGCTCGAATTCGCGCAGGTGCTGCTGAGAAAGCCCCTCATTTGGGGTGAGCAAAATAATATGAGTGATATCGCGCCTTCGGTCATGTTTTTCGAGGTAAAAGAGATATTGCAGGATATTGGCGTGCATAATGAGCGTCTTGCCGCTGCCCGTCGCCATCCAAAAGCTTATTTTGTTTAGTTGGGTTGTGGCATCGGCGCCGAGGTCAAATGGTTGAAGCAGATCGGCTTCTTCCCGACCCTGGCCGTCGGAACCGGCGTTATAGCGCTCGACACACTGGTTGAGCTCTGCAAGCAAGTCTTTTGGCTTGGCAAAGTATCGGTCCAGATAGATTTCAGTAAAAAGCAACGATAGATACTGAAAATACTTCCAGACAAGCGGCTTTTCTCCATGGAGTACGCGCTGTTCGCTCAAGCGTTGCGTATGGCGCACAATATTCTGATCGTATTCGAGCAACAAATCCTTAAACGACTGTGGTAGATTGTAAAATCGACTTATGAGCGCCTCGTGGAAGTGCGAGACATTGTTTTCATTGAGCCCTTCTAGCCCGTCGTCGCGCAAAAGATCCGCGAGCTTCTCGAAACTCTTGACATTGAAAAGAGAAAGAACCCACTGGTTGAGTATAAGTTTTTGGCTAAAGGGGACTTGGGTGTGATTATTGCCCTTTCTTGGTTGTCTTCGTCTTTGTGGCATCGTTGCATCCTTAACTAAGGCTCATCTTACTCTATAAGCTGTTGAAGTCAATGACGCTGATGGTCTGCGCTAATTTTCGCAGCAGTCTAGAGCCGGGCTGCGATTCCGTTTACCTTCGCGCTTCTATTGCGGAAAATTACAAAAAATCAGCATATATTATGCTGAAAAATGCAATAAATCCGCAGCATGGTTGCGGATTTTGTAAAGTCATTGTATACTGCTTCCATGGAATATGCTCGGAAACTCGATCTTATGAGGGAACGAAAATCTTTCTTTCTCTTCGGACCGCGCCTGACTGGCAAAACCTATCTTTTGAAGAAGACATTTCCGGAGGCGAAATATTACGATCTATTGCGCTCAGACACTTTCCTCAGGCTCTCAGTGAGACCTTCCATCCTGCGGGAAGAGCTTGAAACGTTGCCCCCAGGAACCACCGTGATCATCGATGAAGTGCAAAAACTTCCTATTTTGCTCGATGAAGTACATTCACTCATCGAAGATAAACATCTTCGCTTCATTCTCACTGGGTCGAGTGCAAGAAAATTGCGCAGAGCCGGCATCAATCTGCTTGGCGGTAGGGCACGAGTGCGCCGGCTTCACCCTTTGGTTTCTTCTGAGATTGGCGCCTATGACGTAGAGCGTATACTCACCTTTGGGAGCCTCCCCGCCATCTACGACTCCGATGAGCCATGGCAAGACCTCAAAGCATATTCGGGAACCTATCTTAAAGAAGAAATAGCCGCGGAAGGCGCAGCGCGAAGGCTCGACGCTTTTTCAAGGTTCTTGCACAGCGCAGCACTCTATTC
>JAKJFY010000080.1:0-440 GCA_022704665.1 Spirochaetota bacterium
AGTCTTAACTTGAGTAGCTCCGCAATCTGTCTCTGCTGATACAGTTTAGCATCTCCCGACTTCCCCGATTGGATATTGACAATCGAACCTGTTGAATTATCAAAATAGACTCTATGACTCGTTGCTTTCTGTCTCTTTAGGCTGAAGAACCTGTCGCAAATCGAACACAATTCCTCGTATTTGAGAGGCTTCTTCTCAAGATGATCAATGATACGATTTAGGTCCCATTGTCCCACGACTTCTACCCCTCATAATAGCACTATTGATAGCACTCAGCAAGGCCCTTAAGACGATTCCGATCTATCCTTCTTCTATCACGCTCCTTGGATAAGGTTTTGATTCAAAACTTTCTGCATAATTCGCTCCATTGATGTCCTTGACGCCTCAGCTTCTGTTCCCGTAATTCGCCCTCGATATACCCAAGCAACGAGCGAATATCG
>JAKJFY010000080.1:507-4975 GCA_022704665.1 Spirochaetota bacterium
TTCTTTGGTGACTGCCTGGCCGATCGAGCCGGCTCCGCCAATGACTAAAAAGCGCGAGCTCCGGACAAGGTCTGAAAGCGCTTCTTCGTGGCTAGCGATGTCGGCGGCAAATAAATCAGCATCGAGACCAATAAGGTTTAGGATTGCATCCATAATGTTTTTGACGAGATTGCCGAGATAATGTTTCTGACAGAATTACAGGATTGTACTGGATTTGCTGAAATTCTTCATGCATAGTATTCCGCTATCTTCTGCAAAACGTAATTGCGAGAAACTGGCTCGTATTCTTCTGGCGCTGCTCCCTTTTCAAAAAGCACTGCGTAATGGTCAGAAAAGACTTCAATTTCAAGGTACTTTCCTGGGATACTATCAAATTCAAACTGAATACTGTTTCGACCCGTAGGGAAAACCTTGGCTTTGTAGACTATGTCCTCCACCAGAGAACGTGCTCTTTGAAGTACTTCTGGAGAAAAGCTCGAGGCTCCATAACCGTTCCAATTGTCCTGCAAGGCAGCAATGCCCTCAATACGCTTGAGTAGCTGAGTCTTCCATTTCTTTTGGAGGCTCAAAAGGAAGCCTGTATCAGAAAGATCCTGGTTCTTATCGCCGCCGTAATAATGCCGTTGATATAGCCTACTCCCTGACTTATAACCAGTTCCTATAAAGGATTCGCGATCTTGATGAATAGGAGCACTTATGGTGCAATCACTTGCCATCATTTGCCTCTGTTGGTCCCAGTTTTGCAAGATGCTCGCCAAGCCAAGCATAGATAAGTCGCGCTGTTTCCTGACTCATTATGACGCCCGAGTTAACATAACGTACAATGAGATGGGTCAGATCGTCAGGTTCTATCTTAACTTGCTCTCCCACAGAACCATCATCATTGATCGTTCTGCACTCTTCTTTTGGTACAGGTTGCCTTTCCAAATAGAAGTTAATGGTCAGTTCACCACGAGGACCTATCCCCCCATAAGCCCCGTTGATATAGACAGGGTTATAGCCCTCGGGGAATACGTACTTGAATCTCACTGTCTCAGCCATAATCCGCCTCGCTTCTTGCTCGATATATATTACTACATAAACAATCGAGATTGCTTCAAAATTTCAAAGAAAAACTATGCTAATCTCTGCACTGTGGCAAATTCTTCTCGAGCGAATCGCACACGAGGTCGACTTCGGCATCGGTCATGGTGGGATAGAGCGGCAGGGTAAGTTCGTGGTCGCTGATGTATTGGCTCTTCGGGGTGGGGCCAACCTGCGATTTGTAGGCGGTAAAGCTCTGGATGGCAGGATAATGGATGGAGGTCTGGATACCATCGTCTTTCATGAGGTCGATGAGTTTGGCGCGGTCGATGTCCTTATCGAGGAGGATGGGCATAATGTGGTAGGTAGGTGTTCCGCGGTTGTAGTGGCGGAAGGGCACAGAGAGGAAGTCCGACAGTCGGTCGAGGCGCTCAAAGTAGTGCGCAACACGGGCGGCGCGCGCGGCGTTGGCTTCGGGAAGCTTAGAAAGTTGCACAAGGCCGAGGGCTGCCCGCACTTCGTCGATGCGGTAGTTAAAACCTGGCTCGAGCACGTCGTAGGTGGCGGCGCGGCCTTTCATGCGGTCGAAGCTCGCTACAGTCATGCCATGCGAGCGCAGATTTTTGCACTTTTGATAGAGCTCAGGATCGCGCGTCACCACCATGCCGCCCTCGCCCACCGCGAGGTTCTTGTTGGAGAAAAAACTCCAGGCCGATACATCGCCGAAGGTGCCGAGCTTGCGGCCTTTGTAGGTGCCACCATTCGCATGCGCACAGTCCTCGATAAGCTTGAGATTGTGCCGCTTACAGATATCGACAATCGCATCCATATCGCAGGCATAGCCCGCATAGTGCACAATCATCACGGCCTTGGTGCGCGGCGTAATCTTGGACTCAATATCCTGTGGATCCATCGCCCAATCGGACATTGAGGTGACATCGCCAATCACGACCTTGCCGCCGGAGACCTGCACGGTGTTCAAATCCGCAATGAAGGTGAGCGACGGCACAATCACCTCATCCCCCGACCCTACTCCACATGCCAGTACCGCAATATGCAGTGCAGCCGTGCCATTGGAAACAGCAAGGCACTGCGCACCCTCGCCCAGCTCCTTCGCATACGCTGTTTCAAAATCCACCGTTCGTTGTCCCATCGTAATCCAGCCGGACTTGAGCGTCTCCAGCGCCGCGTTATATTCCCGCTCATCATAATTGAGCTTAAAAAGCTGAACTTTCCATTGAAGTGGCTCTGACATAAGAAAGCCTCCCTTTACTTGCTAAAGGCTAAATATAAAAACTAAGAATTAATTTTACTGAACATTGCACCTTAATAGATTCTCAAAGATGTTTGCATATTGTTTCCCAACCACTTTACCTTGATATTTTGTTTTTGATAGCAAATATGCCTTTAAACCCAATTCCTCTAATTTCTTTTTATCTAGCATTGAGATATTAATTATGGCTGAGGCAATTTCTGTTGGATCCTTGGTCTGCACCACAAATCCAATATCATTCTCTATTATCAGACTCGCAACATCGCCTTTCGCCGCTGCCAAGACTGGCTTCCCTGCTGCTAAGTATGAATAGATCTTAGATGGAATAGTTATTTCATATTTTGCTTCATCTTCAAGGCTAATATACAAACAGTCAGAAACTGCTAACAACGCTCCCATTTTGTCTGGAGGAAGAGAAGGCATGAAAATAACATTTCCAACTTTTTCTTGTTTTGCATAAGAGATCAGACTATCTCGTTCTACTCCATCGCCTGCTATTACAATTGAAATATGCCTTTCATTCCCGATCAGTTTTGCAGCATCGACCAAGGATTTCAGTCCTTGAGCTGTCCCTACATTTCCTCCATAAGTTAAGATAAAGCCTTCAGGAAGACCAAAATCATTTCTTCTTGCGCCTATGTGCTGGTGATAATCAAAAAAATTGGTGTCTGCCCAATTAGGTAATATGGCGATTCTCTCTGATGGTACTCCATAAACCTTAACAATTGCATTCTTGAAGCCATTTGAGATTGTTACAAGCTTCTTTGATTGATAATAAACAACTCTTTGAAGCCCCAAGAGAAGGCTGGAAATCCTCTTATTAAGGCCTTTCAACTTGTTCTCTCCCCAGGCTGGCCAAAGATCCTGTATCTCATGAATATGAGGAAGACGAGTCAGAACAGAATATGCCAATGCGGGATATCCAACTTGATAAGACCACACTATGTCGAATTTTTGAGCAAGAATTAAGGACACCAAGAAAGCATTGGTAGAATATGAAAACAGAGTAAATATTCTCTTAAATAGATTTAAGCTCCTATCATGAAATGATGCGACGCGAATTACTCTTACTCCATCAATATGCTCAACATATACTGGAGTTTTTGACTTGTACGAGGTGTATATTTGTCCCTTCGGATAATTAGGAAAAGTTGTAATGACGGTTACGGAATTCCCCTGCTGCACCAATTCCTTCGCTAAGGAATGAGGTTTTCCTACTGGCTCAGGATAATACCACATGGAAAAAAAAAGGATTCGCATAAATGTTAGAACTTTATCTATTCTATATATTTAACGTACTTGTTCATTTGACGACCTTCTGGTGTGACATAATGATCATAAAGTCGATAACCTCTTCTAAGATAGAACCTGTTGACATTTTCGTTATTCTCCCTATCGGTCGTTAACATTACAGATTTGGCTCCATGCAACTCTGCTTGATTACAGAATTCTTGCTCCAGCAACCATCCTATTCCAAAGCCGCTATACTCTGGCAATACTGCAATTGACATAAGTTCGCAATCAAATGAACCTTCTTTTGCCTCTCGAGGTTTCTGAAATGCTCGAAACAGCCTCATCAGAATAGAGGGCCGTCTTACAAGTGCGGGAATTGTGGCAATTGCAAAAGGTATAGCCTTCTTATGGATAGCCTTCGAATAAAATCGATAGGGCTCCATTGTACCAGCAACGAATCCGGCAAGTTTATTCTCTCCAGATACTTCTGCAACGATAGCAATTCCGAATTTTTCGGAAACAATATATGAATATAGGACTCGTAAAAACCTGCTTCCCAAAAATGTCAAGAAAAAGTCCTTGAACGAATGGATATGAACAGACACAACCTCTTCTACATCGTCTTGAGTCATTTTTCTGTAAAGAATATTGTATTGGTCATTTGACATTCTTGTTCCACACAAACTCATTTATTATAGGCGTATAGCTCTGAACTATCTTCACAACCTTCTGCGAAACATTCATATCGCAATAATCTTTCGGCCTATGATCTTCCCCATCAAAGGAACTGATTGTGAGCGCAACCGATTGTAAGAGGCTCTCTGCGGTATAGCCTCCAATCACGATCGTACCCTTGTCGAGCACTTCTGGCCGCTCGGTGGAGTTGCGCAATAGCACCGCAGGGAACCTCAAGATTGCAGATTCTTCGCTCAAGGTTCC
>JAKJFY010000081.1:0-4884 GCA_022704665.1 Spirochaetota bacterium
ATTTTATGGAGTTTTTCATGAACAGTCTGAAAGGGAAAAAAGCTCTAGTGACCGGGGGAGCTTCTGGTATTGGACGCGCTATCTCTTTGGAATTGGCGAATATGGGTGCTGCACTCATTATTCATTATCACAGGAGCAAAGAGTCTGCGGAAAGCCTTGCAGCGCAAATACACTCTTCTGGCGGCAAGGCAGAAGTGGTGCAGGCAGATCTTACGGAAGAGGCAGGTGTCCAGGCATTAACTGATTTTGTAATCGAGAGATGGGATAATCTAGATGTGCTTGTGAATAATGCAGGCGATTTAGTGGGGCGCCACAAACTAGAAGAAGTCCAAATGGATTTCTACCGAAAAGTAGTGGCTGTAAATCTGGATTCAAATGTCTTGGTGACACGCGCCATGATACCTTTATTGAAGAAGTCAGGCAGTGCTTCGATTGTGAACCTCGCATCTCTGGCTGGACGAAAGGGCGGCCATGGCGGTTCGGCAATCTACTCGATGACTAAGGGAGCAATTCTTACTCTTACGAGAGCACTCTCCACCGAACTTGCACCCTATGGTATTAGAGTGAATGCCGTGGCGCCAGGTTTTATTCTAGGTTCGGCTTTTCACGCCCTTCACACAAGCGAAGAATCAAAGCAAGCTACGATACGCGATATACCATTAAAGAGGGCCGGTACCTGCGAGGATGTTGCTCGCGCGGTAGCTTTTCTTGCCAGCGAATACGATGGGTTTATTACGGGCGCTACATTGGATATCAATGGTGGCGTATATATGGCTTGAGGGCTTAAGTTTTTTGCTATTTTATTTTTGATTCACGTATAGATTATAGTAATTCGCGACTGGCTCGATCTTTATCGTTCATTAGATAAAGCTTTTGCGAAATACCACATCTGTAGGCACCATTACTTTGACGCCAAGCTCGCGGAAATCCTCGGCGCGGGATGATGCCAAAGATAGTGCAACTGAAGCCATCACTGCTCTCGGTATTCTTATCGTGCTCAGTGGAGGTGTCATATATGCCGATACAGGCTGATCATTACAGCTGACAACTTTTATATCCTGTGGAATCGAAAGGCCTGTTTCACAAATTGCTTTATAGACGCCTAGTGCCATATTATCGCTAGCAACAAATATAGCCTCTGGTTTTACTGTGCTTGATAAAAGCTGTTTAGTCAACTGATACGCATTATCAGGGGTATATGACCCATTAGCTCTAAATAATTCCTCCCTATAGATGCCCAGCTTCCCAAATTCTTCTATGAACTCTGCGCTTCGGGGGTCAATTATTTCTTTTCCTTTGAAAGGAGATGTTTCTTTGCCTCCAATATAAGCAATGCGCAAAATTCCCAATTCGGCGAATCTCTTTGCGATTGTTTCGATCGATTTCCGAAAATCTGCACATACAACATCTATGTTTTTCATATCAGGATCGAAGTCGACACAGATGACGTTCTTCTCTTTCTTGAGGAAATTTAGAAATGATATATCACAGCCACCTTCGCTGCCAATAACGATAGTTCCTGACCTATCCGAAGAGAACGATGCTAGGTCATTCTTTTTTTTGTAGTAGATGTCATCTATTCGGAATGCTCGCTTTGCTGCTGCTATTTTTAGAGCATGATGTATTGCAAGATAATATGGATCATCGATCTCTTCTTCTTGAGAATAGAGTAGAATACAGACTATGCTTTCCCTCGCTGCTCCAAAGTTTTCTCTCAGGCTGCTCTTCTCAAGTTTTCTTATTTTAGGGGTTTTATAATTCAGATCCTCCGCTATCTCAAGGATCTTAAACCTTTTATCGCTGCTGATTGAAAGTGTTGTGTCATGATTTAGAACTCTAGAGACTGTAGCTGGAGACACATTGGCTAGCTGAGCTATTTCATAAATTGTGGCCATAGCATTATGCTATCTTAAAATCAAGCTGGTAGTCAAGAAAATTTACTATAATGCTGATAAAATGATGATGCTGCTGCTTAAAAATGCTTGTTCATGATTGTCGAGTAATGACAATAAAATATTGGAAAAATAAATGCCATAACAATATTCAAGCTTTTAGATAAAGCTTATTTTTCACACGATATCAATAATAAATATTTACAAAATATTTATTGACAATTTACTAAAAGCGCTTTATCCTCTGAATTAGGTTCGTATACCAATCATAGCAAAGGAGGAAAGAAATGAGAAAATTCATCGCTGCAATAATGTGTTTTGGTTTGATATTCGCTGCAAGTTCCCAGAAAAAACAGACAATTCGTTTTGCCACATGGGATTCGGAAGAGACTCTCGATATTCAGCAAAGAATCGTCGATCGATTCAACGAAAAAAATCCCGATCTACAGGTCGTGCTCGAAGCATATGGAGATGACTTTGATACAAAACTTGCGACAGGCTTTGGTGCCGGTGATGCCCCAGATGTCATGTACATGTGGAATTATGCACACTATAAAGATGGATTAGAACCTCTCGATAGTTGGGTATCTAAAGAACCAGCGTCCTTCAAGGGAGATTTCTATAAAGGACTTTTAGATTATAATTCTATTGCAGGCAAACTGCTCGGCCTTCCAATAGGCTATACGACTCATGTGGTGTATTACAATAAAGATCTTTTCGATAAGGCCGGTGTCCCATATCCGAAGGGGGATTGGACTTGGGATGAACTATTGGCAACAGCAAAGAAAGTTGCAAATCCATCTCAAAAGATCTATGGCTTTGCTTTTCAGCAGGAGCCGGATCCTTATGATTTCGAGCACTATTTATGGAATGTTGGTGTAAGCTATCTTGGGCCTGAAGGGTCATTCAAAAATGGCTTTAAGGATCCCAAAGTAGTCGCTCTGCTCACCAAAATGCAAAATGCAATAAAAGAAGGATATGCCATATCTGTCGAAGGTTCTGGTTCAAGAGAAATGAGAACTGGAAAGCTTGCTATGTTCATAAACGGATCATGGTCTATACCTTCGCTCAAAGAAGCTAATGTAAATTTTGGCCTTGCAAAGATGCCATCGGCGGAAAAGGGCAAAAAATCGATAAGTGTCATTTCTGTATCAGGCATTGCAATGTACAACAAATCAAAGAATAAGGATGCAGCATGGCGATTTATGAAGTTTTGGGTTTCTCCCGAAGCGAATATTATGAGACTGGATCATGAACTACCTGTCCTTCACTCCGTAGTAGAGAAAGAAAAGCTCACCACCGACCCAATGAAGGCTTTGTTCTATGAAATGCTGGAACAAAGCGAGGGTTATGTATCGACTTCTTACAAAGTAAAGGACTGGGCAACACTTTCAGACACGATTTCTCAATCGCTCCAGCAGATATTCAATCCCTCTATTCTTGCTTCTCCGGCAAAAGTACTTGAAGGGCTGAAATAATCATAGGGCTCAAAAGCGGCTGGCATTGGCCAACCGCTTTTTCCCCAACTGCATCTAGTATAAATGCTTACTAGAGAAAAAGCGAAATGAAATAAACTAATTCAAGTCTCAGCCTTAGGAAAAACAAAGTGAAAAAGAGAGATCGATTCGCTCCCTATCTTTTCATTTCTCCATGGATTTTTGGATTCATTGCTTTTACTGCAGGGCCACTTTTGCTATCTGCTATTATGACGATGTTCGACTGGCCGGTTATAGGTACTCCTACTTTTGTTGGGGGCAAAAATTTCATCGAAATGTTCACAAGAGACAATCAATTCTGGAAATCCATAGGCATCACCCTAAAATTCATGCTTATGTTTGTTCCTTTGAATATTATTATGGCTCTTGTCCTAGCAATACTCATCTCAAAACCCTTGCGCGGAATCAGTGTTTTTAGAACAATTTTCTATCTTCCGTCCGTCGTCTCGAGTGTTGCTGTCGCAATAATGTGGGGATGGATCTTTCATCCTGAGTATGGTCTTCTGAATTATGTGCTTTCACTCCTAGGCATTTCTGGGCCACGTTGGCTTTCTGATCCCTCCTGGGCGATAGTCGCAATCGTAATAGCTAGTCTCTGGAGTCTCGGAACGATGATGCTTATTTTTTATACTGCAATAAAGAGCATCCCCAAAGATATCTACGAAGATGCAATCATTGCGGGCGCTTCGCCTTTTCGGACTTTTTTTTCGATAACCTTGCCGCTCATCACGCCTACATTGCTGTTCAATCTCATTACAAGCACAATAGGAGCGATGCAAGAGCTTTCCTTAGTACTCTTACTTACAAGAGGTGGCCCTGTCAAATCTACGTATTTTTATGGCCTCTATGTATATAGGAATGCTTTTATACATTTCAAGCTCGGCTATGCAGCGGCAAATGCATGGTTCATGTTCATCATAATACTGCTGCTCACGCTTCTTATTTTCAAGTCTTCGCCACTATGGGTTTTCTATGAGCATGAAGTTTCGAAAAAGAATATCTGAACAAGGAAAATGCAATATGAAGATAAGAAAAATTAGGCTTGGAAATATATTTGCATATCTAGCGTTAATAGTGCTTTCCCTATATTTTATCGTGCCTTTTATATGGATGTTTCTTACAGCATTGAAAAGTGAGGCCGAAGCTTTTGCCTATCCGCCTAAATTATTTCCTGCAGAGTTCAGGATTAGGAACTTTGTCGATGCATGGAATTCACAGCCTTTCTTTACATTTCTCAAGAATTCGATTCTCGTAACTGTTCTTACGACACTGGGACAGCTAATTTCCTCTTCTCTCGTTGCTTACGGTTTTGCGCGATTCGATTTCAAAGGGAAAAATATTCTTTTTATGATCTTATTGAGTACTATGATGATTCCTTGGGATGTCACGGTTATTCCATTATATATGGAGTTCAAATTATTAAGGTGGATCAACACCCTGAAACCTCTTATAGTGCCAGCTTTTTTTGGCTCCGCTTATTATATTTTTCTACTTCG
>JAKJFY010000082.1:0-4699 GCA_022704665.1 Spirochaetota bacterium
CTGAACAGCTTTTTACCATCCGTTGGGTTGTGAAATGACCCATTTCATGAGAGGATATGAACATGAATCAGAAATATGAAAAACTGAAAGGTCTTCTGCAGGAACTTTTCCAGCTCGATCAGCCTGACCTCGACTTTGGCATCTACCGAATCATGCACGCCAAAAGCGCAGAAGTGACGAAGTTCCTGGACGAGGACCTTTTGCCACAGGTGGAAGCGGCTTTTGCGCAGTATAAGACTGCAGATAAAAGCAAGCTTGAGGCCCAACTTGGCCACGCTGTCGACCAGGCGAGGGAGCTCGGTTTTTCATATCCTGAAGAGGCGCCTAAGGTAAAGGAACTGAAAGAGAAGCTCGATACTGTTGCGGTGGACATGGGTGCGCTCGAGAGCGAGGTGTACGACCATCTGTATAGCTTTTTCAGGCGCTACTATTCCGAAGGTGATTTTCTTTCCAAGCGTGTCTACAAACCTGGCGTGTACGCCATCCCGTACGAAGGCGAAGAGGTCAAGCTCTACTGGGCCAATTATGATCAATACTACATCAAAACAAGCGAGTATTTGCGGGACTATGCGTTCAGGTTGCGTCCAGAGAATACGGCTAATCCGATGCGCGTGCATTTTAAGCTTGTCGATGCCGCGGAGGGCGAACACGACAATGTAAAAGAAGTGCAGGGCAAAGAGCGAAAGTTCAAACTGGCTCTAGACAGGCCTGTGTCGCTCGAGTCCGGCGAGCTTGTCATCCATTTTACCTATGAGCCAGCGGAAGAAAAACAAAAGGACTTGAACGCCGCCACCGAAGCGGCGATTCTGGCATTGGATGATCCTGCAATTATTACATGGATAGAGCTGCTCGGGCGCAAGTATCGCCGCGCGGACGGTACGGAGTCTGACAATACGTGGTTGCGCGTCCATCTCGACCGCTACACCGCGCGCAACACTTTCGACTATTTTATTCATAAGGACCTCAAGGCTTTCCTTAGCCGTGAGCTCGATTTCTATATCAAGAACGAAGTAATGCACCTGGACGATATCGAGAGCGAGAGCGCGCCCAAAGTAGAGCAGTATCTTTCCAAGATCAGGGTAATCCGCACCATCGCAGGAAAAATTATCGATTTTCTTGCGCAGCTTGAGGACTTTCAGAAGAAGCTGTGGCTCAAAAAGAAGTTTGTCACCGAAACGAGCTGGTGCGTGCGTACCGGTATTATTCCCAAACAATTCTATCCTGAGATTGCCGCGAACGAGGCGCAGTGGGAAGAATGGAAGACTCTGCATGGGCTCGAAGGAGAGGTCTTTGCCTCGAAGAATGGCGATTTATTCACGTCGCACGCTGTGCCTGGCACGGTCGAATTCTTGTCGGCCTATCCAACTTTGATGATCGATACGTGCCATTTTGACGCCGACTTTACCGCACGCCTTCTCGACGCGTTGGGCAACATCGATGAGCAAACTGATGGCGTCCTCGTCCATAGCGAGAACTTTCAAGCGCTGAACCTAATGCAGCGCAGGTATCGCGAGAAGATAAAGTGCGTGTATATCGATCCACCGTACAACACTGGCAACGATGGCTTCGTGTATAAAGACAATTACCAGCATTCGAGCTGGATGAGCATGATCAATGACCGGATAAAACTTTCGAAAGATTATTTGAGCGAGCAAGGTGCACTCTTTGCCTCCATCGATGAAACTGAGCAACCCAATCTTAGACTGATTCTTGACTCGATATTCGGGAGAGATCAATTCGTGGCTGATATGGTGTGGGCCTTGGGAAGGAAAAATGATTCGAGATTGATTTCGATTTCTCATGAGTACATCGTATCATACGTGCTGAATAGGGAGTTGCTGAAGGATAACAATATTGAGTGGCGGCAAAAAAAGAAAGGTCTAGAAGAAATCTATGCACAATATGAAAAGCTGAAAAGCAAATACAAAGATGATTATGCAAAAATGACTAAGGAGCTCAAGAAATGGTATGCAAGTCTACCTGATAATCATCCATCAAAGGCTCATAAGCATTATTGTTGCATAGATGAAAGAGGAGTTTTCTTTCCTGCTGATATTTCCTGGCCCGGTGGTGGTGGACCGAAATATGAGGTCTTGCATCCTAGAACGAGGAAACCTGTTACGATTCCATCAGGTGGCTGGCGTTATTCCCAAGTCGAAGAGATGCAACGGCAGATAACTCAGGGGCTCATTTATTTTGGCGAAGACGAAACTCAAGTTCCGTGTAGGAAGTCATATCTCAAGAATCATGAATTTCAGGTTGCTTATAGTGTGTTTTATCAGGACGGCCGTGCAGCAACTAGGAGACTTCGTGACGTTATTGGATCAGATGATTTTGGGTATCCAAAGGATGAATCGATAATTGCTGATCTTATTCAAATGATTTCTTCAAGTGAAGTGCTTGATTATTTTGCCGGTTCCGGTACTACCGGCCACGCAGTCATCAATCTCAATCGTGAAGATGGTGGCAAACGCAAGTTCATCCTGGTCGAGATGGCAGACTATTTCGACACGGTGCTGCTGCCTCGACTCAAGAAAGTCACCTTTACCCCGGAGTGGAAAGATGGCAAGCCAAAGCGTCTCGCCACCACAGACGAAGCTGAGCGCAGCCCGCGCATGTTCAAGGTGATCCGTCTCGAATCGTATGAGGACACACTCAACAACCTGGAATTGCGACGAACACTAGAGCAGGAAGGCGCGCTTTTTTCTACTGAGGCACAGGGGCCTGGCAACTTGAAAGAGCAATATATGTTGAATTACATGCTCGATGTTGAATCGCGGGGTAGCCAATCGCTCCTCAATATCGATGCATTCAAAGACCCGCTTTCGTACACGCTCAAAGTAAAGCGCCCCGGTTCAGACGAAAGCCAGGATACCACCGTCGATCTCATGGAGACCTTTAACTGGCTGATTGGGCTGACCGTAAAGGAAATGTCCGCACCGCAGCACTTTGATGCCTCGTTCGAGCGCGACAGCGAAGGGAGGCTCACACTGAAAGATCGGCTTCACCCTTCACAAAATGGGCGATGGTGGATTCGCGCCATTCGCGGCACACTCCCCAACGACAATCAAGAGGCGCTCATTATCTGGCGCAACCTTCCCGGCAACCCCGAGGAAGATAACCTCGTCCTCAATGAATGGTTCAAGAAGTCCGATTACTCCACCAAGGAAAAGCTGCCGAACTATATCTATGTGAATGGTACCAACAACCTCGAGAACATTCGCCTGCCCGACGCCACCTGGAAAGTCCGCCTCATCGAGGAAGACTTTAAGAAGCTGATGTTCGAGATGGAGGAGAGATTATGATGCCCGTACAATACCATGAAGGCAAATTCCCTCCACAAAATATGGATTGGAAGCGACTTATTCCCCTTCTAGGACCGGCTGCTGCTTCTCTTGCTCGGTACGACGGTATGCTCGCGGCAATACCTAACCCCGAAGTGCTCTTGTCGCCACTTACTACCCAAGAAGCTGTGCTCTCTTCAAGAATAGAGGGAACTCAGGCAACCATGGGTGAGGTTCTCGAGTTTGAGGCAGGGCATGAACCTGTTTCCAATGAACGACGTGAAGATATTCACGAAATACTCAATTATAGGGCTGCCATGAAACGAGCTGAGGATCTTCTTAAAATTCTTCCATTTTCTTTGCGAGTTATACGAGAAGCTCATGTAGTGCTCCTTGAGGGAGTTAGAGGCCAGAACAAAGCTCCAGGCGAATTTCGCAGAATACCAAACTGGATTGGTCCTCCTGGTTGCACTATTGAAGATGCACATTACATTCCTGTATCAGCCGAGAAATTACCCGAATTCATGGAAAGGTGGGAGAGTTTTGCACATGCGCCATATCCTGATGTCCTAGTGCAGCTTGCCCTTATGCATGCAGAATTCGAGGCGCTCCATCCTTTTTTAGATGGCAACGGTAGACTTGGAAGGATGATGATACCTCTTTATCTCTGGCAGCGTGGGATGATTCAAAGGCCTATGTTCTATATCAGTGCATACTTTGAAGCTCATCGAGATCAATATTACGACAGACTTCTTGCTGTCTCCCGCGATGACGACTGGACTGGGTGGTGTCAGTTTTTTCTTGCAGCCATCAAGATTCAGGCAGAAGATAATTTAAAAAAAGCACAGGATATCCTAAAGCTATATGAAGAAATGAAAAACAGACTCCCGCAGTTGACTCATTCTCAATTTGCTATTCGGGCCTTGGATTGGTTATTCAGCCAGCCAATATTCAATAGTTCTGCATTCATTGATTCCTCGGAAATACCAAAACCAACCGCGCATCGTATTCTGTCTATTTTGGAAAAAAACAACATACTCAAGGTTTTAGTACCTGGTAGTGGTAGACGTTCGGCAGTCTTGGTTTTCCCAAAGCTTCTCAATATTGCTGAGGGGAAGGAGATTGTTTGACATTTATATATTGTAGACAAAGAGTTTTGTGTCTCAAAAAATCGACTTTGTGAGACACAAGGTTTATTGTTGTGAATATATGAGACACAAACGCGGCGAAGGTGTACCATTGATCTTATCGAGGAGCAAAGAGCTTTCCGGGCGTAAGCCAGAGTATCGGCTCATCGATGACAGCTATTCGATAAGAGTATCTGCCCAGAGCGCTTCCAGAAATGCCTTGACTGGAAGGATTTCGATACCTTCCGATAGGCGCGGCTCTGGAGCCTGACAGACCAGAATGCGATG
>JAKJFY010000083.1:0-4674 GCA_022704665.1 Spirochaetota bacterium
AGTTTGCCAAATCCTCCATAATAAATGGAGAATTCCTGGAAACCTTCAAGTCTCTCAACGAACTCGCGCCTCTTCATAATCCAGCAAACCTCATGGGTGTAGAAGCGGCCACAACAATACTCCCCAATGTGCCGCAATGCGCGATCATGGATACCGCCTGGCACCAAACCATGCCATCCTCGAGCTACATGTATGCGCTCCCGCGCGAATGGTACGAGAAATATATGGTTCGCCGCTATGGATTCCATGGAACGAGCTTTCTCTATAATGCTAAGCGCGCAGCGGTGCTGCTTGGCAAAGACCCATTCGAGACGAATCTCATAATAGCTCATATTGGCAATGGTGCATCGATCAACGCAGTCAAGAATGGTTGTTCTTATGATACTTCCATGGGCTTGACCCCACTCGAAGGCCTTGTCATGGGAACTAGAAGCGGCGATGTTGATCCGGGAATCATCTTCCACATAATGAGAAAGACTGGAATGACCGCTGCGGAGATCGAGAAAAAGCTAAACAAAGAATCGGGTGTGCTAGGCCTTACCGCAAAATGGGCAGACCGTCGCGATGTGGCAAATGCAGCAGAAAAGGGCGATCCTACAGCCATCTTGGCACAGCAGGTAGAAGCTTACCGAATAAAGAAATACATTGGCGCATACTACGCAGCTCTTGGTCACGTCGACGCTATTGTCTTTACTGCAGGAGTAGGAGAGATGAGCCCTGTTATCCGCAATCTCTCAACTCAAGGCCTCGAGGAGATGGGAATCGTTATTGATGAAAAGAAAAATGCCCTCGCCATGTGTCGCAACGCAGAACTCGATATCACAGGGCCTAACTCTAAAGTCAAGATCTTCATCATCCCGACCGATGAAGAACTGGTCATGAGCGAAGATACGGTTGCCCTTATCAAAGGAACCTACGATGTGCATACAAATTACCGCTACTATTTCGAAAACCGCGATTATGTGAATAGGGCGCGAACCGAAGGCCTGCAGCGCGATCTCGAGAAAAAGCCCTGGCTCAGAGATATCGTAGCGCGTATTCCATAGAAATCATAAGAAGAGAGGGTATAGAGGGGCAGGAAAATAGTCAATATTAGCTTCCATTGCTCCGATAATAGTGATATAATAGGTCTTATATTCGAAAAGGAGGTGATACAGAGGATTTTTCCAAGTTTATCATCCCAATATCGGGGATAGTTGTCAGATTCTTGATAGTGAGCATATATCAAATCTTTGACAATTGCTCACAAAGTGCGTAAATGTGCTATCTGGCAAAATAAAATCTTAATATCTTATGAAAAAACTTGAATAAAATGTGCTTGACATTATAAAAAGTGCCGATATATACTTCTGAACGAACTTAGAGAGGGGACAACCAAGCCGTTGGCGAGGCCCCCAATCTACTTAGTAAGGAGGATTAGACATGAAGAAGCTAATAGTCTTGCTTCTCACATTTGCATTGGTTGGCGCAGCGTTTGCTCAAACTCCGACCCTCTCGGCGAGTTCCACACTCAGCTGGGGCTGGGATTTGGATACGGGCTATACTGGATTTGCCAATACTAATAAAGCCACTATTTCAGTACTCTTCCCTGTTGATAATGTTGCCAAGAAGGGCGAGGCAGGCTGGTGGGGAGAGATTGCGGTAAAAAATCTATATTTTAAGATTAGCGATAATCAGCTTACTTATGATGATGGTCTTACTTTTACTGACTGGAATGATAAGGATGGCGATAAGGTTAAAGATTCTGGCGAATATGCTACTCTTTCTGCCAAGATAACCAACGGAATGTGGGCTCTGAGCGTTTCATCTAAGCAAAGCTTCGACTTTGCAAATGCGGATGCGCTCTACACTGGTGATGTTGCTGTCACCATCGATGCTGATAAGGCTGGCACCTCTCTCTCTTATACCGCCAATGGACTCTCTGTAGGTGTGACTGCAGCTTCTAAAGCTGATTGGACCGCAAATACTGCAAACGAGTATGCTCTCGGAGCGAATGCTTCCTATAAAGTAGGTGATGCTATTACCGTAAGTGGTGGAGTTGCCTACGATGCCTTTGATGCGACCAAGCAGCTAGGCGGAACCGCTTCAGTAGCCTATTCTGCAGCCCCGCTTACTGTATCTGTCGCAACCGATCTCTTCTATGATCCAACTCCGAAGACCTTTGATGCCGATGCCCTTCTCACTGTTGGCTACGCTGTAATGGAAGGCCTGGATGCTGAAGCTGACGCTTACTATAGCACAGGTGACGATGATGTCGAAGTTAAAGTAGCTGTTGACTACGCTGTAGATCCCATTGAAGCCGGTGTGTCGTTTGGCATTGCTGATCCTATAACCGCCATTGCCTATGATCTGGGAATCTATGCTGGCTACACTTATGCCATAGATGCTGCAACTAAGTTCTATGTCTATGCAGAATATACCAGCGACTTCACAGGGAAAGGCTCATTGGTTCCAAAAGTCAGCTTGACAAATACTTCTGTTACCAATACTACTCTCAAACTCGAGTACAATCCTGATGATGCTGATGTACTCGCAGGCAACTATGGGAAAATCATAGCCTCT
The DNA here is from genome assembly GCA_022704665.1 of Spirochaetota bacterium. Taxonomy (GTDB): domain Bacteria; phylum Spirochaetota; class Spirochaetia; order Treponematales; family Rectinemataceae; genus Rectinema. The sequence goes on from JAKJFY010000083.1 coordinate 2,563, forward strand.
GCCAAGATTTCTCTATAATCCGATAGAATTGGATAAAGCTCAAGACAAAGGCCGCCATGGGGGCGGCCTGTTTTTTCTAGGGAATGCAATTGATAGATTGGCTATGCCATGAAAGAGACTGAATACTATGTTTTTTGCAGAGTGCATTTCACTCTTTGATGTCTTTTACCTTATCGATCCTATCGATATGGCTAATGCAATTAGGCAAGTTGTAGGTTTAGCTTCTCTTAAGAAAAGTGTCGATTGCAAGGTTTTACTGGATGCCCTTCTCTCACGCGAAGAGATGATGAGCACTGCAATTGGGAATGGGATTGCGATTCCGCATGTCAGGTTGTTTGACAGCATGAGTCTTCAAGAAGACATCGTCGTGGTCGCATACCTTTTCGAGCCCGTGGACTGGAAAGCGCCCGATAGAAAGCCTGTCCATACGCTATTTTTGGTGATTGCGGCGAATGAGGCAAGGCATTTGCAGATTCTTGCGGAGATAGCTCAGCTAGCTTCTGACGAAGACTTTGTGGAATTTTTGAGAACAATGCCTCCAAGAGAGGCGCTGATAGAGAGAATTCAGCAAATAGAAGAAAAGATGAATGCCGAGGAGACTTCGAATTCGCAAGACTCCTAAGAATCGCTGAAAGAAATGATAACCAGAAAATCTATGGATAATGTGCAATTTCAATAAAGTTTGCTAGAACTTGAACTATTCGATATTGCTCGAAAATCCGGTGGCTACAAGATAGGTTTCGAAGGATTCAGACCGACAAGCTTGCGGCTTGAAGGCGCGCGCCTGCGCGAAGTGCGCGCGCAATTCGGTCAATATCCGCCGCTCCTCGCCCCCCTGAAAAATCTTCGTGACAAGCGCCCCTCCCGGCGCCAAAACCTCCAGTGCCAGCCCAATCACAGCCTCGACGAGCTCCTCCGAACGAGCCTGGTCCACCAGTCGGTTTCCGCTCGTCGCGGGCGCTGCGTCGGACACCACCAGATTATATGGCCCCAACTCGCGCAGGCGCGCTCTCACCGGTTCGTCCAGAATGCTCCCTTTTACAAAAGTAAAATGTGCCCCGATCGGCTCGTCCACCTTGGTCGCGCCCGTCGCCTTATGCAAACCCATTGCCTCTATTTGTGGCATAATATCGAGATCTTGAATATCGACGGCCACAAGCTTGCCTCGCCCCTTCATCTGTCGCAAAAGCCACAGGCTCCAAGAACCAGGCGCCGCGCCGACATCAAGAATTGTCGGGCCGCCCTCTCTCACGGAGCGTTCCCCGCAAATGATCTTCATGAGCCCAAATTTGTCTACGATCTCTTCGAGCTTGTATACAGAACGGGCCGGGTAACCTTCTTCTTTTGCGCGCAATGTCCAATGATCGGGGCGTTCATAGCCAGCCATGGCGATCCTTTTTGCAGCCCTGCACTGTTTGCAAAGGTCCGCGTGCTAGAGCACTTGGAGCCCAAAATTTCGGGGAGCTTCTTCGATGCAAAAGGCTCCTTGAATAATAATCAGCTTGCCTTAGCAAGCAGCCTATTGAGCCGCTCTCCAAAGTCGTGCGGTACTTCGAAGTGTTCTCCCTCAGCCATCATGGCCTCATAGAAGAGCATGTAGGCCAGGTCCTCGAGCTCTTGCACAACATCGATATCTCCGCCGCTCAGCTCCTTTCGAGTATCTAGCGTTACAAGACGCTCTACAAGAGGATGTGCAGCATTTATCTCGAGGATAGGCTTAGATTCGGGCATCGGCTCATTTGTAAGCCGTTCCATTAGCTTTCGGAAGGCTGGAGTAGGCTCGTCCTTGTCGAAGACTACGCATGAAGGGCTTTTATCGAGCCTCTTCGAAAGCCTTACATCTTTTACTCGCTCGCCGAGCACTCTCTTGAGAATATCTATGGCTTTTTTCCCTTCCTTTTCGTGCTCATCCTTTGCATTAGAAGCTCCCAATTCATCTTCTGCATCGACTTGCTGGACATTCTTGAATTGCATGCCTTCGAATTCCCCTATGCCGCTGAAGGTGAGTTCGTCTATCTCGTCAGTACCGAGGAGCACTTCGATTCCCTTTTCGGAAAAAGCCTCAAGGAGCGGCGAAGCCCTCAGGCGCGCTTCATTTTCTCCTGTGAGAAA
>JAKJFY010000084.1:0-4436 GCA_022704665.1 Spirochaetota bacterium
ATTTATGCTTGCGAGCGTACATTATCAATGGGAGCAACGAAATGCTCCCCAACGCAAAGCGAATCGCATTGAATGTAAAGGGTCCTACATAATTCATGCCCACTCGTTGGGCAACAAATGCAAAACCCCAGATAATTGCCGTCAGCAAAAGCAATAAATCCGATCGAATTGCGGTCTTGTTCATGGTATTAGATTCCTCTATGTAGGGCTTGATCGACTCTAGTGCTAATTCTCTTTGCTCTTTGATATACTCTCTTTGAGAAAAAGAAGAAAGACCGCAGATGTCCAAGAGAAAGCAGGATCGTCCAATCCCTTACCTTCGATAGGGTCGAAATTTTCCGCCATTCCTTCCTCTGAACATAGATCGACAAACCTTTGCGCGATTCTGTTCGCTAGGCTCATTTCTCCAAGATGCCTTAGCGCATCGAATACAAGATAATTGACTGGCGCCCATACCGGACCTCTCCAGTATCCCTGCGGCTCTATAAAAGGAGAATCCAATGCTTCGCTAGCCAAACCAAAACGTGTCAAGAATCTATTCTCATCGGAAATATCTAAAATGAGCTTCTTGATTACCTTTTCTGGCAAGCGCGTGTACGCAACTATAGGCATGCGAAGAAGAAAAGAGCCTCTATGTTCTATTTTTTCTCCTTCTAATCCTCTTCGTGCAAAGAATCCACTATCATCACAAAGGCGATCCAGCATAGAATTAGCAAGCGATTCTGCCAGAAATGTCCAATTCTCTGCCTCATCGATACCATGCCCCAGAAGACGCGAAATCTCAGCAAGACAGTCGCACTGTTTAGAAAGGTATGCATATAGGTCAGGAGATTCGACAGGTCCTCCCTCCATAAACAGCGTCGCATTATCCCAGCCTGAATCATTGCCATGCCGGTAGATAATGGCCCCAGAAGGCAACCTTCGATATTTTAGCCAGAAATTTGTCGAGTCAGAAATAGACTTATAAAGATATTCGATCCTTTCAATCGAGGACTGAAGTATTGTTGAATTTCTCTTTATCATTTCCAGCAGAGCCCATCCATGAATGGGAGGCTTGCAAAAGCTGAATAATGAGAATTGATCGTTGATAAAATCAGGATAGACTCCTGCTTCATGTTGGTTATCTGCGAAAACCAATAATTGGTCTAAGGCAAAGTTTGGCATGTTTTCAACCATGGCAAGTGCGCAAAAGCAATTATCCCAACTCCAAATATTCGTCATCCAATTCTTCGAGCTATATACAGAGGTGCGCGTGAGCTTTCCCTCAGGCCGAACAAAAGCAGACCAAAGAATATACGATGCCAAATCCTTAGCTTCGCTATATCGAGTTTCTAGCTCTGTCCCAGTGTAATTCTGATTCCATCTGGAAAATCCAATAAACTGCGTTTTCTTAGCGTCCGATTCCTGAGGAATTAAGGCATATTCTCGAATTGTGGCATATCCTTCGAAGATATCTATCCGGATATATTCATTTCCAACCCTCCCCCATGGAGCATCGACAGCATGAACTGCATATCTCAAATCGAGTTCGTAGACATGATCTTTTGCGCAACTTTGGATTATGAATACTCCTCTGGCCATCTCTTGAATGAAATCATAACGTGATTTATGCATGTCCAGCCTTAGACCTATGCCACAACATTCAATACTGATGGTATCAGAAGACATGAATTTCAGAATAACATAGCGATCTGGCGATTTTCCGGCGCAAATTTGGCATTCATTCTCATTAGCCTGGATCTGTTGCTCGAGCTCTTCTTTGCTCGAGATAAGCTTCAATGAGAACAGTTCACTCGGAATTTCATCTCCCCCTCCGATATCCTTCAAATATGCAAGGCCATCTTTTCCTATTGTTACAGAGAAACGCGCTCCAAAAGCGGACCAAGGTATCTTTGAAATATCCAGATTCATTTTTCAATATTCTCCAATATGTTTTGCATTCGCAAGAAACGAAGACCCTGAATAGAGTGCGTAGAATTCCAAGTTTAGATCGAATTCCCGAGGCTTCAATCTATATGGAGGAAGCTGGTCTTGACCACAGGAATTGCTGCCAATACCATTCTGCGCAAAATCTAGATTCAGAATACAATAGGGAGTATGAGCGATCTCATGATCGTAACGAGCATTTTCCAATGCGTTTACATCGTAATCATGATAAGAAAATTCGATCGGCTTTTCTGAGATTATTGCTAATCCAAAACCATCTCTATTCGTAATGGAGATTGCATCGGTGCCATATCTATTCCCGTTCTCCTGAGGTCTTATATATGGCGTATGAAGTTGTTTAATCGAAGCCTTCCAAACATCGATGCGTTGGGCGCTTCTGCTATCGCAATATGCTTCGCCTGGTCCATAACCTCTCCATCGTATAACATCAAAACCTAAGGGAAGTCTCAATTTTATACCTATTCGAGGAATCATCTCTGGAAATGCAGCACTGTTCCCAGATGGCTTGCCAAAGAGTTCCAGCCGCCATCTGTGTTCATCTCTAATGATATATCTAGCCCTGCATTCGAATCCCCATCCTTGGCTAGGAGGTGCAGCCCAAATTATGCTTCCTGCTACGATTTCTTCATTTTCTTTCCGCAGCTCGAATTCTCTAGCATCTTCTTGAAAAAGATGAAGAAAATATTTTTCGCACCAGGTAGGAAGGATATGCATATCGTTATCTATAGGTGCACGCCAAAAGCTTAAAGAAGGCCCCTTTTCGATTAGTTTGTACTGCTTGTATGTCCATGACTCCAATGATCCTCTAAGCGAATCGAATTCATATAATGAATCCTTTCCAAAGATAGCTATCTTCTTTCCGGAGCGCGCATAATTTATAGTAAATGATGCTGGTAATTGTGTTGGCTTCCTTATCGATCTTTGCTTTTGAGACGCTAATGCGCTGGATATTTCGAATTGCGCCGTTGCTATGATATGACCAGCTTTAGCCCATAACAGATCTTCTGCAAGGACATAGTCGATATCTAGAAATACAGAATTCTCATATCTGCCCATCAATAAAAACTCATCGTAATCGCCTATATTCCCTAAATCTTTTACTTTCTCCGCTGTCGCATATATATGATTCTTTCTCGATGATTCTAAATCAAAGGGAATACGTACATTTTCGCTTTGGCGAGCAGGAATTGCAGGCGCATGCATTTCCCCCTCTGCAAGGATTACACCATCTGTATGAATCCTCCATCTAAGTTCAATATGACCGAGATCTAAAAAATCGTATTTATTATCGATGTTTATTATCAGCTTCTCAACATCAACGAGGCTCGTATGTATGGGCTCTATTACTTTCTTATATTCAATAAGACCAGGAGATGGCTTTCTATCGGGAAAGACAAGTCCATCGATACAGAAATTTCCGTTGTTAGGGACATCTCCGAACCCACCTCCATATTCAAACCATTCTTGTCCTCTATCATCTTTCCTCCTGATGCCATGATCTATCCATTCCCACACAAAAGCTCCCTGCAATCGCGGATATGCATCTATGACAGCCTGAAAATCAGCCAGCCCACCCGGTCCATTCCCCATAGCATGAGCATATTCACAGAGAATATGTGGCTTGCCTTCTGTTTTTGCAATTTCTAGTAATCTGGGCATTCTGGTATACATTGTGCTATAGACGTCAGTTACTTCACATTGTACATCCCCTTCATAGTGAATAAGCCGACTGGAATCGAGATATCTAGCTCGATGAGCCATGGCCTTCAAATTCTCCCCCATTGCAGATTCATTCCCCAATGACCACATGATAACTGATGGATGGTTTCTATCTCTGAGTATCATGCGTTCGATGCGATCCACAAAGGCAGGCTGCCATTCTGGATCGTTTGCAAGCTTTGTGCTCTCATCGATCCACTCGAATCCATGTGTCTCGAGATCGGTCTCGTCTATGACATAAAGGCCATAATAGTCGCATAGTTCGAGAAAATAGGGATGATTGGGATAATGCGATGTGCGGACAGCATTGATATTATGCTGTTTCATAAGAAGAACATCTTGAAGCATCGTCTGCTTTGTGACGTATCTTCCGGAATCTGGATGAAAATCATGGCGATTGACGCCTTTTAGCTTTATCGCTCGTCCATTTACAAGAAAATTATTCTGGCATATCTCTATTGCGCGAAATCCTATCTGAAGGCTCACTACTTCTAGGATAAAGTTTTTGCTAGAGAGCTCGATTGCAAGCGTGTAAAGATTAGGTATTTCCGCAGACCATTTCTTGGGGTTTTTCATCTCGAGCGTTATTCCTTCATTGGTTATCATTGAGGCGGCAACTTGCGTGTTAGTTCTCTTATTCTCTATGCAGAAATCATTCTCATCATATATTGATATTACACATTCTACTTCTCGAGCTTCCTCGCTTTTGTTTTCTATTTGCAATTCGATCTTCAAAAATGCATCTATATATCTATCATCGAAGGATATTT
>JAKJFY010000085.1:0-4380 GCA_022704665.1 Spirochaetota bacterium
CGCGAGATTTAGGCGCAATCTTCCGCACGTCACGGTTCTCCTTGCAAAATATCTATGCCATGGATAAAGGCAAGGCATTCTGCATAAGAATAGCTATTCTTTACCATCGCATCTACGGCTTCGAAGTTGAAAGCATTCGATTCTCTGAGCGCAAGTTCAAGACTAGATGAAAAGCCTTTGCCAGCAAGGACGATCTCATTATCCTGTAGTGCAGGCGGATCAGAGACATCGTTAGGATTCAAGGAGACCTTTACTGGAGAAAGTGCACTCAAGTGTATGTATCCTGGCCTATTTAGCCCTCGTACAAAGCCAAATACCCAGTCGTTTTCAATGCGTATTATGGCAACCGGAGTCTTGTAAGAAGCAAAAGAAAGCGCAGGCGAAGCGAAAGAAGGCTCGGCTCTAACTGCGGTTTTTTCTACCCTAATCAACATAGTGGTTTCCAAGGGCTTCTCCTGCGCTGAGACAATTCCCAGGCCAGCAAGAACTAAAAAAATTGCAAAAAACCATCGACATTTCATTGCACACCTTCTTAATAGCGCATGGGCGCCTAAAACGACGCAACCACCGCCTGCCTCCTATCATGCTTCCATGCTTCGAATCTAAACTTGCGAGCAGGAAAGCCACAAGATTATTTACTCGATTTCATCTTAAGCCGCGCATTCGCTCCTACTTATATACACCTCTACATATGCAAATATAGCGCACAGAAAAACAATCTTCAGATAGCCTAGCGAATCAGCCTATCCTTCCATTGAATAAGCGCAGCAGCAATAGGCTTTCTCGGATCATCTGGAGACATTTCCTGCAATTCCTTCTCCAATCTCACATAGTCCGCAAGCGCAGTGGCTCCTTTTTCCTGCGGAAGCTGCAGCCATCCGGATACATGCTTCTTCCAAGATAAATGCTGATCCTCCGTTAAGGTTTCAGAAAAATTGCGTGCTAAAAGCCTGCCCATTAGAATTGGGATTCTTGGATCCTGAAATCGAATGCGAAAAAACTCGTTTTTTGCGGCCTGCGGACCGCTTGCCTTTAGCACTCTATGGAAGCGTTCCAACTCTCTGCGATCCTCATCTGAATAAAATCCACCGGCATATAGCGCATGCTCGGGATCGAGTTCATCGACTGGTTTTCTTTCAAATCGATATGCCGCGATAAAGCGCGCTTTAAGATCCGGATTTACCTCTAGAGTATGCAGATTTTCTCTGCATTCCGTATAATCTATACCTAGCCGCGCTTGAGCTTGTCTATCGAGCACGGTAAGAGGAGCAAGGTAAGGACAGCTGTTAAGTCGAACCATGTTGAGAGGTGGACGAGCCTGTTCATCCTCTTGCCTTTCCGAGAATAGAAGGTCGCGCAATTCATCTTCTGACATGTCCATAAATGGCTTGGGATCAAAGCGCAAATCATAGGTCACAAGAGCATGGCGGTCTTCCTCCAAGAGCCCCAATGGAGCTACAACGGTCGAACAACCTCCTTGTCTCGTATAGCGCTGTGAAGTGTGCACGAGCATATTCTCGCGGCGAGAAAGATCAACGAGACGCGCGAGATTCTCACGGCGGCGGTGGCGATAATACCATTCGAAGAGCTTTGGATAAGTCTCAAGCACCTTGCGCGCAAGACCGATTGTCGCCTGCACATCATAGAATGCGTCATGCGCATTTTCATGGGCTACATTATTTGCTTTTGCAAGGTCTGCAAGTTTGAACGATGGGTTGCCACCACCGTTCATAGGCCATTCGAAACCTTCATATTTGAGGTCGTGGACAGCTCGCATAAGATTTATTACATCCCATCGAGAATTGTCGTTTTTGTACTCGCGACTATAAGGATCTAGAAGATTTCTATAAAAAAGATGGCGAATGAATTCATCATCGAACTGGATGGAGTTGTAGCCTGTTACTGTGCTGCCTGGAACGCTCATTTCGCGCTGTATCTGTAAAGAGAACTCATATTCGGATAAGCCTTTCTCTTCGACTTCCTGAGGAGTGATGCCGTGTATATAACAGGCCTCCGGGTCAGGAAGATAGTCTTGAGGAAGCTTACAATATAGAACAATTGGCTCGGCTATCTCTTCAAGGGCGGCATTCGTCCTTATGAAAGCGCACTGCGCAATACGGTCGTGCCTAGGGTTGCGGCCAAAAGTTTCGAGGTCATACCATAGAATTGATACTGCCATCTTTCTTTCACTCTATTTTCTATGAATATCTTCTATGATTTTTCATCGATAGTAAATATTGCAGGATTGAAATTATCCGATCCAACCCAGAAGTTTATCATAATGCCGCCCTCGGCTGTCTTATCGACTCTTGCCCCTTTGACCTGATATCCAATAAGTTCGAGCCGCGCATTGCCCAAGAGATCTCGACCCAACATGGTGCCATAATAAGAAGCAAGCTCAGGCCTCTGGTGCATCTTCAAACCTTGTTCGATTTCGGCGATCTCTTCGTCGCTATGAGGCCGATCATCGATAGCAGCGATGTGAAAACCATCGGCTTCCAGATGCAAAGATATGACCAGCTTTTTTGGATCATCACGCAAAAGATAATTGGCAAGCTCGCTTATGAGTTGTACATAGAGATCATGCCGTTTCATCTTCATTCTCCTTTTACTTGGCTTAATAATCCCCATAATCGATTCGGCTTCGCTCACTCGACCTTGCTAGAGCGATACCAATCGATAATAGAAACGATCAGAGTGGCAGTAAGCCCCGCTGCAAAGCCATTATTGTATAGGGCCATGCCTCCGTGCCAAGCGCATGTTCTATCTACGATCACAAGATGCAAAAATCCTGCAACAAACCCCAACAAGGGCCCAAATTCTCCAGAAATAGGCGCAAGCGATGTCCCAAATAGGATCGCCAAGAGCGGCCCTGGTGCATATAAATCCTTATCGAATACAAAAATCGCTACCACAATACCAAGTACGATCGGTAAGACATTCTTAAGATGCTTTCCAAAGAATGAAAAACCAAGAATCGTGAAAAGTCCTCCCAAGACAGGCCCGTTGAAAGGAGCCTTGATAACTAGCAAGAAAATCCAAAACAATAGACCCAGAACTATCATGTTCAGAAAAGCGCCCTTTACAGATACGAAGTCTGAAAAATCACTAGGAAGCCTGCCGCTCATACCTAGAATTTTCCGAAAATCCAAATAAGAATGGCGAAATAGAGCTAATATGTTCTTGGGATCCTCCATCACAATACAAAAAAGAGCAACCAGCAAAACAAAAGGCAACAGAGCCACGAGAATCGGACTATGAGTCGTTCCCCACGTTTCTAAAGGCAAAATATCTGCACCTGCCGCATGGAAAATCGAAGCCGCAAAAAGCCCCAAAAAGCCTGCAGTCAGGCCCATATTATAAAGGCTGTATCCCTGGTGAAGCCGAAGCATGGCAATGGCCATCGGTGGAAGGATTAGTCCAATGCCCAATCCGATAGCAAAAGAAATGGGCAAAGAAAAAACGCTTTTCACTCCGAGCTCGAAGGCGATAAAGGTGATAAATGGACCCATAGCAGTCCCGAACATAGCTATGAGGGCGTAGTCCCGAGGCTTTTTCCTGACTAAGAATGCAGAAAGAGATACTCCGAGCATTATCGGAAGGCAATTAAATAGAGTCTTCCCGAAAAAGGCAAAACCCATCATGGTAAAGAGAGCTGCAAGAGAAGCGCCACTTAATTTGAGTCTATTTATTGCCAGAAAAACATAACCCAGAAAGCCAACTGTACTCACGTTGATTAGTGTAGACTCCACTCCTGCAATTGCGACAAAATCGCTCACTAGCCGAGCGGGCGTGACCTGCAGCTGCAGGAACCCTTGGATGGCTTTTATTCCGCCCTCTATTATACCCGCAAAAAGAATACCGGCCAAAACTATCGTAACAAAAGCATTTAAAGTCTTGCCCTGCTCCATTATGCACCTCTCTTATTCCATCCTAGAATTAAGAAGCTGCATAAATCAAGTGTTACAAAGATTTGACTTGACGAATCCCAGGAGCGCCTTCAAAATGAAATAAAAAGGAGTCGCTCATGAATAATGGAATTTTCCACATTCCAAGGCCAATCAACGAACCTGTATTGAATTATGCCCCTGGTTCGCTTGAGCGGGCCGCATTGAAAAAGGAACTCGATCGCCTCCGCGGTAACCAGATCGAAATTCCACTAATTATTGACGGAAAAGAGCTTAGAACGGGCAAGACTGCCCCAATTCGCCGGCCAGATGTCCATTCCGAGTTGTTGGGGGTCTACCACCTAGCTGGCGAAGCGGAAGCCAAGATGGCGGTGGAAGCAGCCCTTACCGCGCAAGAAAAATGGGCTGCTATGCCCTGGGAAGAGCGAGCGGCGGTTTTTCTAAGAATCGCCGAACTCATTTCTGGCAAATA
>JAKJFY010000086.1:0-4283 GCA_022704665.1 Spirochaetota bacterium
AATCGGCAACTGATAAGAAAGGAGCATATATGGCAGAAATTCTTTCTATCGTGTTAGGGGGCGGCAAGGGAACTCGTCTATTTCCCCTCACAAAGGAGAGAGCCAAGCCTGCCGTTCCGTTTGGTGGGAAATACCGAATTGTCGACATACCACTCTCAAACTGCATCAATTCGGGCTTTAGGAAGATCTATATTCTGACACAATTCAACTCAGCATCCCTTCACCTTCACATCTATCGTTCCTACAATTTTGACCGTTTCTCTAAGGGCTTTGTCGAAATTCTAGCTGCGGAACAGACTCATTTGCATTCTGGATGGTATGAAGGAACTGCGGATGCGGTCAGAAAGAATCTTATTCACTTCCGACCACACAAGCCGACTCATTATCTGATTGTCTCAGGTGATCAGCTTTATCGTATGGATCTAGCCGAAATGTTCAAAGAACATATCGAGTCTGGCAGTCGCCTTACGGTTGCAGGGACCCTGGTTGATCGAGCGACTGCCAGCTCTCTTGGAATTATTAAGATAAAAGCAAATAGCAGTATCGATAGTTTCTTGGAAAAGCCTGGTCCTACTAAGGACATCCATGAATATGAGGTACCAAAAGACCTAAAACCAGACACGGCCAATCCCAGCAAACCATATCTGGCAAGCATGGGCATATATATATTCGATGCCTCCCTAATAGAGGAAACCATGCAACTAGATGCGAATGATTTTGGCAAGGAGATTATTCCATTTGTGGTTTCAAAGGAAAAGGTAAATGCATATGTATTCGATGGTTACTGGGAAGATATTGGAACAGTCCGTAACTTCTATGAAGCCAATATCGAACTCACAGACATAAACCCAAAATTCAATTTCTATGACGAACAATCGCCAATATATACGCATGCGCGCAACCTGCCGGCTTCTAAATTAAACTATTGCACATTGAATCAAGCTCTAGCCAGCGATGGTTGCATAATAACTAATGCGTCGATTACTCGATCAATTGTAGGTATTCGCACTGTTATCGAATCAGGAGCTAGCCTTGATGGGGTTGTATGTATGGGTTCAGACTACTACGAAAATGCAGCAGAAAAAGAAGAAAATCGCAGAAAGAATATTCCCGATATTGGTATCGGAGGTGGTTCTATCATACGCCAAGCAATAATAGATAAGAATGCTCGTATTGGCTCAAACTGCCGCATTGGAATCGATACTCTTGTACGCCAAGAAGGCGAATATAGCACTCATTATATAGTAGACGGAATTATCGTCATTCCAAAGAATCAGATAGTTCCTGACGGTACAGTAATTTAATTATTGTTAGCTAAATTAACGCTCATTCAATAAGCGCTCTTTTTAGCCACAAAACTCATAGGCTCTGCTAGGCTGGGGTCATCTTTGAGATAGTGCTCTACTATTTCTTGCTGAGTAAGGCCTTCTAGCTCATGGCTCATATAATGAATCCAAAGCTCATCTTCTTTGGACTTCACTTCAATCTTTCTACACCAATAATCTGGAAGGATAGGCAAGCGCTGAGGTATATAATCTCTTACCTTATAGTCGTGAACCGCTATCTTTACATCGCTTCTCGGCAAGCCTCTCTCCATTATAACTCGAGCTAGATAGTTTATGGTTCGACCCGAGTCGAAAACATCGTCGACGAGCAACACTTTATCGCCATGCCGCAGGAAATCGGGATTATAGGTCCATCCGTCGATCTTGATCGATTCTTGTTGATCAAAACCAGTATATGACCTTGCTACAACTGCAGCATAAAACACAGGGCGCTCATCTTCTTTTACAAACTTGAAATATTCGCTTATCACATTGCCCATGTAGGCTCCACCTCTAAGAGAAACATAGATAATATCTGGTATAAAGCCATCTCTATAAATCCTATAGGCAAGCTTGATAGCATTATTTCGGACTGTATCGTAAGTTACGAATTCCTTATGCATAGAATCCCTTCTTGAAAAACAAATGAAGCCTCCATAAGGAGGCTTCACTTATCGAATGACTTTCCCTAGAAAAGGAATATATACTTACTTCCTTACATAAGCAAGGGTCTCGACCGTTTGCCCATTTCGATTGACGGTGAAAACTAGCTTTTTCTCGGATTCTTTAGCTAGCAGTTCGTAGAAATCTTTAAGATCGCTGATGTTCTTGTTATTGATTTTGGTGATAATGTCTCCGCTCTGTAGGCCCATTGATGCTGCAGGCGATTTTGCAAGAACATCGACAACAAGAGCTCCCCGTACTCCGCTAGGTATTTTTTTCTGATCGACAGAGTCCGATTTTAGCGAAATAACAGTCACACCTGGGAATATATTGGCATTGTTGGACGCAATCGCATTATCTCTAAGCTCAATTTTTGTGCTCGCTGTCATAACAACTCCGCTTCGAATGAACTCCAATTTAATCGTAGAACCAGGCTTGATGTCTCCCACTACTCTTACCAGCTCATCTGTGCTCTGAATCGTCTTCCCGTTGATGGCCGTAATGAAATCTCCAGGCAAGATTCCAGCTTTATCTGCTGGACCATTGATGAAAACATGACTTATGAAAGCACCTTTCTTGCCTTCGAGGCCAAGTTCTTTTGCACTGGCCTTGTCTTGAGAAATATTGGAGAGACTTACACCCAACCAGCCATATTTGACTGTTCCATTTGTTATAAGGTCATCGATCGCATCTTTTACATTATTGATTGGAATAGAAAAACCTAGGCCGACTGATCCTCCGCTTGGGGATGCAATCCATGTATTTATGCCTATAACTTCTCCGTTGATGTTTACAAGAGCTCCTCCGGAATTGCCTTTGTTAATTGCTGCATCGGTTTGAATAAAATCATTGATATTTTCTTCCGGACCTCCGGTTCTCCCCAATGCGCTGATAATGCCAGCGGTAACTGAGGCGATATAACCGAAAGGACTCCCAACTGCGATTGCCAAATCTCCAACTTGTAGTTTGGATGAATCGCCAAGCTTTGCAATCGCGATGTCAGAATCATCTGTCTCGAATTTTACAAGAGCTATATCTTTCCGCTCATCCGATCCAACAAGCTTGCCTTCATATTCACGGCCATCGCTCAACTTTACGGTAATCTCTGTGGCATTCCCTGCAACATGATGATTGGTCAAGACATAGACTGTCTTCCCAGTTCTCCGAACTATTACGCCAGAACCGAGACCTTCTTGGGGCTGGAATTGATCTGGAAAAGGACTATCAGGCCCAAAGAAGAAATAAAATGGAAATGATGGCGTTTGTTGTTGAGTCTGCTGCTGTACACCCTCAACTACATCGAGCTCTACGACCGCAGGGAGTACAGTCTTTGCAATATTGCGCAGCGCATTCTGCACCGATTCTGCAGTCTCTATTGAAGCTTCAATGTCGGGACTGCTTATCATGGATGGACTCTCGGCCTTGACTACCGGAAGAGAAGGGCTCCCTGATGTTGGGGCCCTAAATAGAAATGCAAGGCCGAATCCTATCACTATTCCCAGGATAACAAGATTCGCGACGAAAAAATTCCGTGAATATAACTTCTTTCTTAAAGACATGGTCGATATCCTCCGTTATTTGGCAGAGTAATTGCAAACTGTATCTAATATAATATAACTAGGCTCTTCCATGAACTCTACAATAGATAAAAAATTAGAAAAAGAAATGAAAAAATATTACCATTTCGTTAGAACTTCGTGTCCCGAATCGGTTATGAGAACAGTATGCTCAAAGTGAGCTGAAAGCGAACCATCCATCGTTACAACTGTCCAATCGTCGTCGAGCACGCGTACATCGCTTGTGCCTATATTGATCATGGGCTCGATTGCTACGACCATTCCCGGCATTAGCCTCGGATTGGGGCCTGGCGAGACATAGTTTGGAATTTGGGGGTCTTCGTGGACTTCTAATCCGACTCCATGACCGCAATATTGTCGCACCACTTTGAAACCATTCTTAGTCGCATGGGAAAAAACAGCCCTAGAGATATCCGAAACACGCGCGTGCGGTCTGACTTGTTCTATTGCAAGTTCAAGGCTTTCTCTCGTTACTTTTAGCAATTTTTGCGTTTCCTGAGTTATTGATCCAACAGGCAATGTGATAGCCGCATCGGAGAAATAACCATTTAGGTTGATACCACTATCTATTCCAACTATATCGCCTTCATGGAAAGGCCTATCGTTAGGTATGCCGTGTATGACTACCTCATTAACGGAAATACAGAGAGTAGCAGGATAGCCCTCATATCCAAGAAAAGCGGGCTTTCCTCCATGTTTTATTATAAAATCGTGGGCA
>JAKJFY010000087.1:0-4236 GCA_022704665.1 Spirochaetota bacterium
TGCGGCCTTTGTAGGTGCCGCCGTTTGCATGCGCAGAATCCTCGATGAGCTTAAGATTATGCCGCTTGCAGATATCGACAATCGCATCCATATCACAGGCATAGCCCGCATAGTGCACAATCATCACCGCCTTCGTGCGTGGCGTGATCTTGGCCTCGATATCGGCAGGGTCCATCACCCAATCGGACAGCGACGTGACATCGCCAATGACCACCTTGCCACCCGACACCTGCACGGTATTCAAATCCGCAATGAACGTGAGCGACGGCACAATCACCTCATCCCCAGGCCCCACCCCACAGGCAAGCACCGCAATATGCAGCGCCGCCGTGCCATTCGCTACTGCAAGACACTGTGCCCCCTCCCCCAGCTCCTTCGCATATGCCGTTTCAAAATCCACCGTCCGCTGGCCCATCGTAATCCACCCGGACTTGAGCGTATCCAGCGCCGCAGTATATTCTCGCTCATCATAATTGAGCTGAAAAAGTTGTACTTTCCACTGCATCGGTTCTGACATTAGAGTGCCTCCTATTTTTGCGCAATGCTATTTGCACTGAATTCTTCAATAGCACAGACAAGCTCATTCTATTTTTGATTATACTTGCAATTCGAATTCAGCAGGATTGATCGATGGAACGGCTTTAAAGCGACCGTCGAGATACCATTTTACGAGATTGACGCCTTTGCGCACCACATCTTTACTAAAATCATTGATTGAATACAGTTCAGATGCGCCATAGTTATTTCTATCGACAAGCCAGAGCTCATCACGGTAGATGTCATCTTGTGCCATGAGATTCGTATCATGATTGACCACGATGAGCTGTGCGCCATTGGGATTTGTCTTTCTATCTCGAAACAAGCTGATAATGTACTCACAGAGCTGCGGATGCAGGCCACTATTAAACTCATCGATGAGTAGCACGCCACCATTGTGTAAGGCATCGATGATTTCCCCTGCTAATTCGTACATTTTTACAGTGCCGCCGGATTCTTCATTGTTCAAATCCAAGAAGACTGTCTCTCCAACAGATTTTGTTCCATCATAGAGTGGATGCCCCAAATAGGGTCGATTTATAATGCTATCGATAAATCGTTCTCTTACTTGCTGCGGCATTTCAGGAGGAAATACGAGATTTTTGACAAATGTTTCATCTTTTTTAATATCTATGTCATTGACACTGATATCCGCTGCATTGAGAAAACCAAGGAGCTGCTTCTTGTATGCGCTCTTTTCTTCTGATCTTAAAAGATCAATCGTGGTTCGCAACACAATATGCTCGCTCGAATCCATGGCGACATGGAATTGATACTTAGTCTGAAAATATCTATAAATAGGTTTTAGTTGCTCATTATTGAGATGCACTGCGATCGATAAAAAGAGCACATTATCTCTTAAATGCTGCTCAATGCTGCGTTGCGCACCCTTAAAGCTATTGCCAAACTTGATGGAATTCCCTTTAACTCGGGAGTAAAGTAGCGTTCGCCTTCCATTGGGGAAAAACTCAAGCACTTCTTCCAAGATCGACAAACGATCAAAGCGCACATGAAATGCATACCGTACCTCTTCGACGACAAATTCAGCCTCGAACACGACAGGAGCATCCCTCGAGCCTACATCGAGTTTAAAGGGTTTATACGAAGGAATTGGCGCATCGAGATCGAGCCTATGAGAATAAAGAATAAGGCTGACAAAATCGCTCAAAGCCTTGATGACATTCGATTTACCCGATGCATTTTGCCCATAGAGCGCAGCAAACGGAGAAAGTAGATATTTCCCCTTCTCTGCCTCGAGCATATACCGATCAGGATATTTAACCCTAGTTCCTGGAACCAAAAAACTCAGCGTGGCCTTTTCTTTAAAGGACAGATAATTTTGAAACGAAAATTCGATTAACATGACAGCTTTATCCTATTTAATTCAATATTTCGCATAAAATTTGCGAAAATTGTCTATAAATAAGATTACTGCCATTTTTGAAATATGTCAACAAAATTAAACCTTGTCCTCTAAAGTTTCGTCGAAGATTAAATCAGCATGCTTTTGGAGAAAAGCGATTACTTTGTCTGGATAATGTGTATCCGTAGGTAAATTGACCACATGCGAGGCCGTAAACACAGCATTGGGATAGCGCTCGGGCTCAAAACCCCACGGAGATAAATCGCCCACCACCGGGTGCAGGGGAGAGATAAACCAGTCGCCAAGCGGGATATGCGCCTCTTGTGCGTAGCAGAAGAATGCGTCTCGATCTTTGACAAGGAGCGGATACTTAAGAAAAAGATGATCGTCGTGGTATTTAGGTTTTACATGATTGAGACCATGTTCCGCGAGGTACTGAGTATAGACCGCGGCATTTGCCTTCCGTAGCGCATTGAGCGCAGGAAGCTTCTGTATCGCTTTTTGCGCCGCTTTTTTCTGTAGGCTGCTCATGCCTAAGAGATAATCCTTCGGCATGGTGGTACCTTCGATCTCTTCGCCCGATGAAGAACCGGTGACCAGGTTTTTCTTGCTGAGCCATCGATACGCATTCACCATGGTATAATACGTCGACGGCGTCACGAGCGACCGCACTTTAAGAAGTACCCAGAGCATCGCCTGCGTTTTAAACGAAGGCTGTGGCAATGTATCCGCAAATGCCTTCACCTTTGGCACTAGCGACACATCATTCACAAGCGCGTAGCCACCAACCCCTGTCGAGAAGGGCTTATTCCATTGACTCGAATAGAACGCCGCATCGCACCACGAACCATTGGGCTTACCCTTGTAGGTACCACCAAACCCATGCGTACAATCCTCGATCGACCAAATATCCCGCTCCTTACATAGCGCCACAATCTCATCCACATGCGCCGAAAGCCCATACGTATTTTGGCACAGCACCACCTTCACCGAAGGCGAAAGCGCCGCTTCGACCAGCTTAGGATCTACAGAAAAACTATCAAGCTCAATATCGACATACACTGGCTGCGCGCCCCTATAGAGCACCGCATTCGGTACCACTACGCACGTATACGCAGGCATCAAAACCTGATCAGCATTGCCTATCCCCATAGCGTCAAGAAATGCATAGAGCGCGACTCGGCCTTTGAAAAAATACAAATCAAATTTTGGGCCATACGTATTATCACTTATGCCTGTGCCAGTACCAATTGCTAGGAGCAATGCTACCTTCCTTATACAAGAAATAAGAATAACAACTAAAGAACAAAATCTCGAAAATTCAATTTGAAGAACAACATTAGTCTTCTTATCAATAGCATAATTACTCTATTCGTCGGCTCCAGGATTCAAAAAGTCTTATTAGAAATAATCTTCATACGAATAATATTATAAATAGAGTTTGGCATATTTTGTACTACAATGGCGCCTAAAGCATAAAAAACATCTACCAGATTTCCATTTAGATCAATAATAACCCTCATTCGGTCCACAAAATCTGATATTGACTTCTTAAGGCCCGCTCTTCTTCTACGAGTTTTTTCATTAATTCTGAATCGATAAAGCACTTCTGGAACATTTGAGAAAATACAACTATTTTTGAATCCACTTAGCCACAATAAAGTATCCTCATTCCTAATAGAAATGAGAGGATAATAACCAGCCTTATCAAAATAGCTTCTTCGAAATATTACAGAAGGATGTGCCAATGGGTTTCTTCTAAGAAAAAGCCTTTTCATTTCCCTATGCTGCATTGGATATTGTACCTCTCTTAATCTTTGGTCATTTTCATATTCTTCTATATATGATCCAGAGATATCAATACTACGATTAGAATCCATATAATTGACCAATTTTTCAATCCTATCAACTTTCGATATATCGTCAGCATCCATTCTAACTATATATTTGCCTCTCGCCTTCATTATAGCCATATTCATGGCAAATCCCAATCCTCTATTCTCGACAGTATTTAGGACAATAATTCTTTTATCGAAACCCTCATATTGCTCAACTACTTCTATAATATCTTTTCTATGAACACCATCTAAAACTATAATAAACTCCAAGCATCTATATGTCTGCAATAAAATACTCTCTATTGACTCTTTTACGTAGATAGGATCGTCGCCATCATAAACAGACATAACAACCGATACAAGATCTGCTATATTATCCATATTGTCCCTAGTTACCTTATTCGCAAAATCAAAGTAAACAACCACCACCAAAGGTGGTGGCTTTAAGAATCTGGGCTCTCAAAGAGCCCATAATCCTTCGAGTTATTCTCCTCTTGT
>JAKJFY010000088.1:0-4163 GCA_022704665.1 Spirochaetota bacterium
TGCACGCGAATTCTACCACAGAGCATTCGATTTGGCACTCGAAATACAGGATCAGCAAGCGCTGAATCGATACCTAGCGGCATTCGAGAAGAAATATCCCAACGACTGGCTTGCTGGTCTTGTGCGTCACAAAGTGGCTCTCCAGATGGGCAACTACACGGCTGCTCAGACAATTGCCGATGGACTTATGAAGCAATTTCCTCTCAAGACCGAGCTTCTCGAGGGTCTTTTGAGCAACTGGCTTGATTATTTGGACTACAATTCCGCGATTGCCGAAGCGGGACTTGCCTTTCTCGACCGCTGGGTGGTCGCGTCTCAATGGAATCCTGTAGCGCTGGGAACTTATTGTCTCTATAGGTCTCTCTATCGCTATATGATAATACAGAATTGGCCTCCTTCCTATATGAAAAATGTTGCTATCCAGAACGCGTTTACAGATCTCAATATAGCTGAGATGAATTTGTCGGCAGCAAGAAATGCGCTTTCCGAAGAAGGCAAGGCTCTTTTGGATATGATACCAGATTTCCGAAATGAACTTCAGTCTGCAATTGGGTACTAAAGTTGCTAGGACTCGCGTTCATCTAGATTTTGGGTCTGAATAAGCAAAGGCGCGCTACAAGCAAAGGCACCCTATAAGCAAAAGCGCGCCACAAGTAGAGGTGCTCTACAAGTAGAGGCGCCCTACAAATAGGGGTGCGCTACAAATAGAGGTGCTCTACAACTAAAAGCGCGCCACAAGTAGAGGCGCCCTACAAATAGAGGCGGCCTACAATCAAAGACGCTCTGCCAGACGATTAAAATCGAGCTTGTTGTTTTCGAGCACTTCGCTGACAATTGCCTCTGGGATGTTGAGAGACTGACCTTGCGCCAGGGCGTATGCAGCGCTTAAGGCTCCGGCAAGAGCTGCTATTGTATCTGTATCGCCACCCACAGAGGCTCCCATTCGGATGGAAAGCCAGACATCGTCCATGGCAGTCAGGAAAATACATATTGCGGCAGCTGCCACATCTACCGAGGTTAGCGTGGTCCCATAAACATAGTAGATGAAGTCCAAAATCTCGTCGGTATCCGAGAAAGAAGAAGCTAACTTTTTGAAATGTAGAAGCCGCGCCATGATCGAGGCGCCACACTGAGGGTAGCCTTGAGAATCTGGCGCCGACCGAGCTGCTTCCGCGCCCTTTTTTGCCTCCGACAAGATCTCTTCGATATTTTTTCCGCAGATAGCCGCATGGAGCGCGTAGCCATAGGCCATCGCCGGCTCCATGGCTAGCTGGGTATTGTGAGTGGGAATGAGGCATGCTCGCACACAATCGACAAGTGGTCTTTGCCTCGCTGCGGCGAATAGCACGGCCGCGGGACTGCGCATTACAGCGCCGCAGGTCGTTCCCCTCTTTCCTGCCTCTTCGGGAGATTCCCCTCGTTCGATAGCCTCGAGCGCCATTCTGGAGCTAGGACCTATGTATCCCTTCTCGATGGCATTGCTTTCTCGCATCCAGCGGAGGAGTCTTTTGGCTGTTATATAGGGATCGACAGAATCCCTTTCAGAGTATTCATCCAAAAGAGCACAGACCTGCTCGGTGTCGTCCGTTATGCTTGCCTTGGGCAGGTTTGGGTGGTTTTTGGATTGCGAAGGCTCGAGTAAGCTATCGACGAGGCCAAACAGACTCGATATTTCGGCTCGAGTCATGAATTCAGTGGGCATGCCCATGGCGTCGCCTACGGCATAAGCCGTAAGCACGTCACGAATAAGGCTGGGGGCGGGCTTAGCGGACTTGCTTTCTAGCTCGGACAGCGTCACTTAAGCCTCCTTTAGGCTCCAGAAGTCGCTGATACGGAACCGAACAGCTCCGAAACGAAGTCGTAGGCGAGGGCGAGTTTTTCTTCTGGCTCCGCAAGATAATATCGATAGACTGGCTCGAGGGTATAATAGCCAACATAACCTTTTATCTTTAGGGCATTTTTTACTGCTTGCCAGTCTGTATCGCCTTCGCCAGCTGGTAGGTGCTTTTTTTCTCCCGAATGGTCGCTCAAGTGTAGATGTACGGGGTTCGCCTTTAAGATGAATTCCGCAGGATCGAGGTCGGCTTCGCATGCTTCGGTTGTGTCGACTATGGGTCTTATCGAAGAATCACCAAGCGATTCGATATATTCGAGCAATCCTTCGGGCGTCCGTCCGGCGCCTTTCGGGCTATTCTCCACAGCCAGGACAATCTTCGCTTTATCGCATTGTTCCGCAAGATGCAGAATATTTCCCCGAATAGGCTGTTCTATCGAGCTCTTCAGTTGGACTTCCGTTTGAATATCATGAGGATGAATGACCAGAACCTCTGCCCTCAGTGCCGCGCAGAGCCTTACAAGGCCTTTGGCAAATGCTCGTTCTTCGCTTATCATTCCGGGGCTTGCATTATAGAGCATCGAGAACATGGCTAGTGGATAATGCACCGAGGCGACGTGGATTTTGCTCCGCTCTGCCTTGAGGGCAAAGGATTCCGAGGCATCCGCAAAGCACTGAGGCATCAACTCGGCGTGCAGAAAGCCCGCGCCCGCTATGAGTCGCAGGCTCTCTGCGGCGCTTCTGGGGTAGAGCGCGGCTGTGGAAAAAGAATACTTATTTGTGGCCTTTGCATTAAAGGCCTTTTCATCAGCGGCCATTTCATTAAAGGCCTTTTCATCAGGTGTCATTTCATCAGCGGCCATTATATCAGCGTTCTTTACATTAGAAGTCTTTGCGGTCTCAGCCATCTATTTCCGCCTGCAGTTCCTTTGCAGCCTTGTCTAGGGCTGCCTTTGGCGTAAGCGCCCCTCTTTCTAGGGCATCGACGGCCTGCGCAAGGAGCTGATCCATTGTGCCCATCTGCTCGAAGTGCCAATAGGACCAGCTTATATCCAACTGATCGAAGGCTATGGCATACATTGGGTTCTCGGTCACCGCTGCCTTGGCCTCGGGTAGAGTCAGCCCGGACTTGCGTATCGGCAGGTAGCCTGTATTGAGCGCAAAGCTCGTCTGGTTCTCTTTGCTGGCAAGGAATTTTACTAGGTCCCAAGCTACTTCTCTAGTCTTTGGATCCTTGGCCAGGATAACGAGGACATTTCCGCCAAGGGCAACCGAAGGGCGCTTGAAGTAGGGCATTGGTATTGCACCGATCTTTAAACTGGGGTCTTTGGACCAGCGGCTTATCCTTGCTGAAGTAGCGGCCAAGAACGCGAGATTCCCCGCAAGAAATTTCTTTTCGGCGTTGGAGTGTTGGCCAACCGGCATGACCTTTTCATCGATGAGCTTCTTCCAGAAATTGGCGACTTCGACGCCTTTATCGTCATTGAAAGCGGGCGATATCTTTGTGCCTTTTACGGAAATGACGCTGTTTTCATTTTGATTCAGCATGGTCTTGAAAAGCCATGGCACATCCGTTACATCGAAGCCCCAGAAATCAGGGGTTCCTGTGATATTTCCCTTTGCCTGCGCAGTTTTTGCCACTTGCAAGAATTCATTCCAGGTTTTGGGCGGATTCTTCAGGTTTATGCCAGCTTTTTCGATTATCGCTTTGTTGTAGTACATCACCTGGGTCGATATACCATAGGGAACCGCACAAATCCTTCCATTGTATTTTGCATAGTCCCATACTCCTGGGTAGATGTCATCCTTATTGAAGTCGGGATCGTTCAACTTGGATTCGATGAAGAAATCGTCTCGAGCACCGGTATAGAGAGGCCCTGCCGCCATCAGTGCTACATCCGGAGCGGTGTTCGAAAGCAGGGCGGCGCTCACTTTTGTCGCGGTATCGGCATAGTTTCCCGAATAGGAGTATTCTATCGAGACATTTGGATTCGCTGCCTTGTATTTTTCGAGGAGTGCTTTGAATGCCTCTCCGGAATCCCCCGAAACCGCGAACCATACCTTCAGCTTCGTCTGCGCACCCGCAGGGATCACGACCGCGATCAGTGCAAGCATCACGATACATATCATGACAGACTTTTTCATGGTATTACCTCCTTGAGGAATTGCTCCTCTATTGTTAGCACGCATGCGCGTGCCCAATTCTCTATTCATGTTTCCTGCCAGCACGCATGCGCGTGCCATATTTTCCGTTCATGTCTTGAGTCCGGTCAAGGTTATTGATTGTACGAACTCTTTTTCCATGAGCATGTACACTATCAATACAGGC
>JAKJFY010000008.1:0-58855 GCA_022704665.1 Spirochaetota bacterium
GATAGCAAAAGAAATGGGCAAAGAAAAAACGCTTTTCACTCCGAGCTCGAAGGCGATAAAGGTGATAAATGGACCCAAGGCAGTCCCGAACATAGCTATGAGGGCGTAGTCGCGAGGCTTTTTCCTGACTAAGAATGCAGAAAGAGATACTCCGAGCATAATCGGAAGGCAATTGAAAAGAGTCTTGCCAAAAAAAGCAAAACCCATCATCGTAAAAAGAGCCGCAAGAGAAGCTCCACTTAATCTGAGTCTATTTATTGCTAGAAAAACATAAGCAAGAAAGCCAACTGCGCTCACGTTGAGCAGTGTAGACCCCACTCCTGCAGCTGCAACAAAATCGCTCACCAGCCGAGCGGGCGTGACCTGCAGCTTTAGGAACCCTTGGATGGCTTGTATTCCGCCCTCTATTATCCCTGCTAAAAGCATACCAACCAGCACTATCGTCACAAAAGCGTTCAAGGTCTTAGGCTGCTCCATTATGCACCTCTTTTATTCCATCCTAGAATCATGAAGCCGCATAAATCAAGTGTTACGAAGATTTGACTTGACGAATCCTAAGAGCGCCTTCAAAATGAAATAAAAAGGAGTCGCTCATGAATAATGGAATTTTTCACATTCCAAGGCCAATCAACGAACCTGTGTTGAATTATGCCCCTGGTTCGCCCGAACGGGCCGCATTGAAAAAAAAGCTCGATCACCTCCGCGGTAGCCAGATCGAAATTCCTTTAATTATAGGCGGAAAAGAGCTACGGACGGGCAAGACTGCCCCAATTCGTCGCCCAGATGCCCATAAGGAAGTCTTGGGACTCTATCACCTGGCGGGAGAATCCGAAGCCAAGATGGCAGTCGAAGCAGCTCTTACCGCGCAAGAAAAATGGGCAGCCATACCCTGGGAGGAACGGGCAGCGGTTTTCCTAAAAATTGCAGAACTAATTTCGGGCAAATACCGAGCGCTCATGGATGCTGCAACCATGCTCTGCCAGTCCAAGACCGCTTACCAAGCAGAAATCGACGCCGTCTGCGAGGCAATCGATTTTCTGCGGTTCAACCCTTGGTATATGGAGCAGATCTACTCGCAGCAGCCGGACAATGCAAAAGGAGAATGGAATCGATCTGCCTACAGACCCCTAGAGGGATTTATCTATGCAGTAACCCCATTCAACTTTACCTCGATTGCCACAAATCTCCCCACTTCTCCTGCAATGATGGGCAATACTGTGGTTTGGAAACCCGCATCGAATGCCGTGTACTCTAATTACATGCTTATGAAGCTCTATATGGAAGCCGGCTTACCGCCGGGGGTTATCAACTTTGTGCCAGGAAGTGGCAGTGTGATTTCCAATGTAGTGCTTTCAAGCCCTAAACTCGCAGGCTTTCACTTTACTGGTTCCACGGAAGTATTTCGCTCCCTCTGGAAACGGATTTCGTCGAATCTAGAGCAGTATCGGACTTATCCACGCATCGTCGGAGAAACTGGAGGCAAGGATTTTATCTTTATCGATCCAAGCGCTGAACTTGCACCTACTGTAGCTTCCACTCTTAGAGGCGCTTATGAATATCAAGGCCAGAAATGTTCCGCTGCATCTCGGCTCTATATACCTGCGTCGCGCGCTTCCGAATTCATCGACGCCCTAGCGGCGCAGATCTCCACAATCCCCATGGGAGAGATTACGGATTTTCGAAATTTCATGGGCGCGGTGATAGACGAGACAGCCTTCGAAAACATTCGTGGCTATATAGAACGCGCAAAAGCTAAGGGAGCAAAAGTCCTTGCAGGAGGCAATTGCGATAAATCTCGCGGTTGGTTTATCGAGCCTACTCTTATTCTCACCGAGGACCCAAGATCCGAGACTATGGTCAACGAGATATTCGGACCCGTCCTCACGGCTTATGTCTACGACGATCGGGACATGGAAGCAGCTTATCGACTTGTGGATTCTACCTCGCCCTATGGGCTAACCGGCGCCATTATGGCCACAGACAGAGAGCGCATAAATCGAGCTCTTCTTGCGTTCCAGAATTCTGCCGGAAATCTCTACATCAACGATAAGCCCACAGGCGCAGTGGTAGGCAGGCAACCTTTTGGAGGAGCGAGAGCCTCTGGCACAAACGATAAGGCAGGCAGCATGATCAATCTCTTGCGCTGGGTGAGCGCACTCGCCATCAAAGAGAATTTCGCTCCGCAGGCTAGCTGGCGCTATCCATTTATGGAAGGAGACGATTGAAGGGGAGATGCAGGGCACCTCTTTTGTGCGTCTCTTTTGTGTGCTTCTTTTACGGGTCTCTTTTATAGGCCTCTTTTGTGGGCTTCTTTTGTGCGCCCTCTTTGTGCCCTCCTTGCATTATCAGCCTAACGCAACATCAAGCAGCATCATCAAGGCGAATCCGCACATAGTGCCTATGGTTGCAAGATGTCCATTCGAATCGCGACTTGCCTCAGGAAGCACTTCCTCGGCAACGACATAGATCATCGCACCCGCGGCAAAAGAAAGCGCATAAGGCAGAATAGGCCTCATTGCGAGTACAAGGACTGCACCTAGAATTCCCGCAATGGGTTCTACAAGGCCAGATGCTTGTCCGTATACGAAGCTTTTCCAGCGAGAAAGCCCTTCTCTTCTAAGAGGAATAGAAACCGCCGCCCCTTCTGGGAAATTCTGCAACCCAATGCCAATAGCCAGCGCAATTGCACCCGATAAACTAGCGCTGGGTATACCAGCCGCAACCGCCCCAAAACCCACACCAACGGCAAGACCCTCAGGGATATTATGGAGAGTAATGGCAAGTACAAGCAGGATGCTCCGTTCCCAGCTCGTATGAAGGCCTTCTGCCTCACTCATCTCCGCTCCAATGTGTAAATGCGGCAAGAGATGGTCTACCCCTAGGAGAAACAGTCCTCCAAGCAGAAATCCAATAACCGCTGGCAACCATGGAACAAGGCCCATAGATTCGGATAATTCGATTGCCGGAGAAAGTAAAGACCAGAAACTCGCCGCAATCATCACTCCAGCTGCAAAGCCAAGCATTGCGTCGAGAACCTTCTTGTTGATCTCCTTAAAAAAGAAGACCATCGCAGCGCCGAGAGCCGTCACACCCCAGGTAAAGAGGGTTGCAAGAAAGGTCTGCATAACATGGTTTTCGGTATTCATGGATACCTCTTTAGGGACTATTATCTTTGGGCCTATTCTATTTAGGCACTATTCTCTTTACTCACTATTCTATCCGAAACGAGTTAGGAAAATACAGGCCGGCTGCCGGGCCAATCGATATTTAATCTACTAAGATTGACTGAATTCCATGTTGCATATATCTTTTCCAACTATCGACCATTGATGGAGGGGCCTATGTCGCATCATAAGAATCTGGTCTTCAAGGGAGGCGGAGTCCGCGGGGTCGCGTATATAGGAGCGCTTCAATACCTCTACGAGCAGGAGATGATGCGCCATATCGAAAGAGTTGCCGGTACTTCGGCCGGAGCGATAACTGCCCTCGGCGTCGCAATGAATCCGACAGATTTTAGGAGCTTCAAAACGCTGGCCGATAGTCTCGACTATCGTAAGGTTCCCGCAGAACAGGATGAGAAGACCGAAAAACTTACAAGCAAGCGTCTCATCTCAATCATCGAGCACTATCGCGAGCTTGCCATTTTCAAGAACCTACAGTGTTCCATTCGGCTTTTGCAGGAGAAAGGCTGGTATTCGAGCGAGTATCTCTATACATGGCTTCGCTCTATCATCGCCGAGCAATTCACTGTCGCCAAAGATGTCTATACTTTCGCTGATTTTGCCAATTCGCAAATCCATAAAGACGGTAGACCATTCCTAGACCTATATATCACAGGGACCGATGTGTCCAATCGAACTTCTCGACTCTTTTCGCTTGAAACAACCCCCGATATGGAAGTCGCACTCGCCGTTCGCATCTCGATGTCCATTCCACTTTTCTTCGAGGCCATACAGTACCAATATCCAGGAACCGAAGAACCTCAATTCTATGTCGACGGCGGCGTTATGTGGAATTATCCCATCAATCTATTCGACGATCATAAGTATTGCAGAAAACTCAATGATGGCGCAAATACCGAGACTTTGGGCCTTTTTCTATTTTCTTCTTCCGAGAAGACACAATATCCTCCCATAAAATCGATGCTCGACTATATGGAGTCGCTCTTCGAAAGTGTTTCGACGGTGCAAGAGCAGCTCGCCATTCGGACAGAAAAGAACTATTCCCGGACTATATATATCGACGATTGCGGGATCGATTCCACCGATTTCGACATCGAGCCAGAAGACGAGCGATATAGAAAACTGGTGGAGTCGGGATACAAGGCAACCAAAGAGTTCTTCGAATCCAAGACGGAATGGTCTCAGTTCCTCGCATTCCTAAAAGAGCGTTTTGGATGGAAATAATAGCCCTATTCGCTTCTATCCACGAGCCTCTCGGTATATAGAAAGCCTTATGCTTGAACAACATCATTTATCATGCAATATTGCATATGCTTAAAATTCGAGCGTTAGGAGTACATTCATGAATCTTGTTCCCGAAAAAAAGACAAATCCTGCCATCAAGCAGGTTATCGGAGTAATAAGCGGCAAAGGAGGAGTTGGCAAGTCTATGGTCGCATCTCTTATCGCTCAATCCTTTGCCGCTCGCGGCCTCAAAGTGGGTATTTTGGATGCTGACATTACAGGACCGAGTATTCCCCGCCTGTTGGGCATCGATTGCTTTCGAGGCGAGTCCGATGGCGAGCATCTCTATCCTGTGCAAAATGAAGAAGGGATAAAGGTGCTCTCCATCAACCTTTTCAATGAAAATGAGGATGAACCTGTTATCTGGCGGGGTCCCTTGCTTGCCAAGGCCATCGATCAATTCTGGTCAGATACGATTTGGGGAGATCTGGATTATCTCATCATCGACTTTCCACCAGGCACTTCGGATGTGGCGCTAACCGCATTCCAGACTATTCCTTTCTCTGGCTTAGTGGTCGTTGCTACTCCGCAGGATTATGTCTCCATGATAGTTCGCAAATCGGTGAATATGGCCTCGATGCTCAAGGCGCCTATTCTTGGGGTCGTCGAAAACATGCGTACAATGGTTTGCCCTCACTGCGGAAAAGAAGTCGCATTATTCGACGATGGTAGCCAAAACGGAGCTAAGCGTATAGGGCTACCTCTTCTTGCAAGCCTGCCCTGGAGAAAAGAGCTTGCCGAGGCGCGCTCCCTTAGATGGTCGGCTCTTGGCGAAGAAGTCAAGAGAGATGCTGATCGACTTGCCAATGAAGTGGAGTTCGCGCTGACGGCATTTTCGCCTCATTCGATTCAACAAGAAACTACTTAGCGCGAATAGCCATTTATGCGTGCTTTGTCTCCGCAAAGACGCTCTAATTGCTCACTATTGTTCATTCCTTAAAAAGGAGCTCTATTCTTGATTCCTCGCTCGCTCATGACAGCGGCGCAACTCTCATGCTAGAATAATAAATATCAAAGAACAATTTTGAATATAGGAGTCTACTATGAGAGGAAAACGCTTATTGATGATTCCAGGCCCCATAGAATTCACCCCCGAAGTCCTGGCCGAAATGGCAAAACCCACCTTGAGCCATACCGATCCGCAATTCACCGAAGAATTCGGTCAAGCGCTAGAAAAAATGCGCAAAGTCTGGCTTGCCCCTAATGGTCAGCCATTCGTAATCGCAGGAAGCGGTACGCTTGCCATGGAGATTGCCGCGGTAAACATAACAGAGCCCAGAGACAATGTGCTCATCTTGCACACAGGTTATTTCAGCGAACGCATGGCGGACATCTTCAAACTCCACGGCGCTAATGTCGATATTGTCCAAAGCACGGTCGGCGATCTTCCGCAAATAGACGAGGTGCGAAAAAAACTCGCATCCAAGAAATACAAGATATTCAGTATTACCCATGTGGATACAAGCACGGGAGTCCGCGCCGATGTAAAGGCTCTCGCTGCCGCAGCAAAGGAAACAGGCACGCTTGTAGTGGTCGATGGTGTATGCGCAGTGGCTGGAGAAGAGCTTCGCATGGAAGAATGGGGCGTGGACATTGCCTTTACTGCTTCGCAGAAAGCTATCGGTGTACCTCCAGGCCTTGCGCTCCTTGTAGCTAGCAAGAAAGCCATAGAGGCTTTTAAGTCGAGAAAAAGCCCGGTAGGCGCATATTATTGCGACTGGCAATACTGGCTGCCGGTAATGGAAGCATATGAAGGGCGCAAATCGGCTTACTTTGGAACGCCCGCTGTCAACCTTGTGCGAGCGCTAAACATCAGCCTAGGGCAGATTTTAGATGAGGGTATGGAGGCCAGATTTGCAAGGCATGCGCGCAATGCCGCGGCCTTCCGAGCGGGGCTTTCTGCGATTGGCCTTGGCTTTGTTCCCGTGCGTAAAGAGATAATGGCCAATACTCTCAGTGCCGTCTATTACCCAGAAGGCACAGATGCAAGCATTCTGCCATTAATTGCAAAGAATGGTGCCACGCTTGCTGGGGGTCTGCTTCCCACAATAAAGACAAAGTATTTCCGAATTGGGCATATGGGCATAAGCGATGCTTCGGAGATACTTGCAACCCTCGGTGCTATAGAGCAGGGTCTGGCAACCGCAGGCTATTCTTTCGAGCCAGGAGCATCGCTCGCTGCGACTCAAGCTGCATTGATGCAGCCTTAATAACAAAACCATAAGAATTCTCCACAATTGGCTTTATAGAATATTCCACATACGATATTATGAATCGTATGTGGAATTATTTTGTGCCTAAAGAATCACAATGGTATCGCTGGAAGCTCGATGGAGCCTCTATCTGGATGCGAAAAAATGGAGAAGAATGGCGCTTTGCGGCTAGCTCGATCCCTTTCAAACAAATCCAGAGTGATTCAGAAGGCCCCCTGCCTGTCGATGCGCCTGATGACCTTCCGATTGCCCTTACAGTCTCTCCTGGCAAAAAAGCAGCGCTGCGTCCACATCCGAGCACTGCGCCTTACCTTGTCTCAGCGCGAAATGAGGTCAAAATTTACCCAGGGACTGAGGCACAGTTCGATATCGCACTTCCGCCCACATTTCGAATAGAGCTCGAAGATGGTTCGCCTCTTTTCGAAAGCCTTCCATTTGTGACCCCCTATACCTGGTTTGGCGATAAGACAAGCGGAGATCTCTGCCTCTCGCTTCCCATAGAGCTCGATCCTCATTGCAAAAATGAACGGGGCTATTTCAAAGAAATGGGCCCAAATACCGATATCTCTCTCGATCCTATAATGCAGGAATCGCTTCGAAGAGCCGCTCAATACTTATCGTGCCGCTCGCTGATTCATTGCAAAATCATTGTTAAGAACAAATCCAAAGAACCTCTTGATGTAAAACGCCTCGTCATTTTTACGAGCCTTATGAATGTCTATCAAGAACAAGATAACCTTGTATCCGATACGGTGATCATCACGGCTACCGCGGATGGTTCGCTGCAAACAAATATCGATGATAGTGCCTATAAGAATCTTCCAAAGATTCATACAGCCCCCAAGACCGGCCTAAATGAGCTGCTCGTCATGAAAGGTGTAAGTTTCTTGCGTAGTATCACTGGCCTTTGATGAGAGGAGAATGAAATGGATAATACATTGCTCCCTGATTCCATAGAGCACTTAATACAGGACGCCCTTACTCCCGAATTCTGGAGCAAGGCTTTTGCGATCCTAATCACGGCGATTCTGATCCTTGTCTTTTTCCGAATACTACGGATAATTCTTGGCCGTGGAATGAAAAAGAGCATACCTGAACAAAAAGCACAGCTCATTCTCAAGGCGATACGCTACACTGGCTGGGTAATCGCTATCGTGTCGGTCTTGCAGAGCGTAGGGGTCAATCTTTCGGCATTGCTCGGAGCCGCTGGAATTGCGGGAATAGCCGTAGGATTTGCGGCACAGACCTCGGTTTCTAACCTAATAAGCGGCATATTCCTTGTCTTTGAAAAGCCCTTTCAAATAAGCGATGTCATTCAGATCGATGATATATCCGGAACAGTAATGTCTATCGACCTTTTATCGGTCAAGCTTCAAACCTTCGATAACCGCTTTGTGCGCATACCGAACGAAAGCATCATCAAAACGAATGTTATCAACCTCACCCGCTTCCCAATCCGCAGGCTCGATATATATGTGAATGTCTCCTATAGCACCGACCTGAAAAAAGCCACAGATGTGCTAAATGATATAGCATCTAAAAACATCTATGTGCTCGATAATCCATCTCCCCTCATTCTTATAGACAAATTCGATATTCCGGGCGTCAGCATTCTCCTGGGTGTATGGTTCGAGAGGTCAAATCTCGTAGAAATCAAGAATACGATTCTCATGGAGATTCAAGAACGATTCGCCGAGGAAGGCATCGAAATACCTCATCCAAAGCGCGATGTCTATATCAAGGGCATCGTCGAAAGGGAGTCGAGCGAAAGGAAGTCGAACGAAAAGGATCTCAGCAAAAGAGACTTGAGCTAAGGTGGCGATTTGCCCTTGCTCGATTCTGATTTTCTGCGACTATTACCCGATATTCTTGATCTTTTTCATAGCTCCAAGCAGCCTTTGCTGCGCTCTAGTATTGTAAGGGGGATAGAATTTTTCGACTGCGCTTATGGGTCCCTGATATAACACTGTTCTCTCGTGCGAAAATGTCTTGAAACCATAGAAACCATGGTAGCTTCCAGTACCGCTCATCCCTACGCCACCAAAAGGAGCATCAAGGTTTTCGATTTGCAAAATAAGGTCGTTCATGCCGACACTACCCGAAGTAGTTCTGGCCAAGAGCCTTTCGGCGCTTTTCTTGTCTCTCCCTAGAATGTAGAGAGCAAGCGGCTTTGGCCTCGCCCTAATAAACTCGATTGCCTCATCGAGCGAATTGTAAGCCAGCACCGGCAGTATAGGGCCAAAAATTTCCTCCGCCATTATGGCCATATCGATTCTCACTCCCGTGAGCAAGGTTGGCGAGGCATATCGATTATCCACATCGAAGCGGCCGCCGAATTCGAGTTTAGCTCCTTTGGAAATTGCATCTTTGACAATTCGCTCTAGTCGGGCGCAGGCGGTCTTGTCCACAATGCGTGGAAAATCAGCGGAAGCTTGCCTCTCTTCTTCGGTTTTTCCATAGAAGGATTCAACGGCCAGGCGCAACTCGATCGCAAATTCTCCAACTAGCTCCGAAGGGCAAAAAAGATAATCAGGCGCGATGCATGTCTGGCCGGCATTTAGGAATTTGCCCCACGCGATGCGCCTGCTAGCTTGCTTTAGATTTGCTCCTCGCAACAAAATGGCCGGCGATTTGCCACCGAGCTCCAGCGTTAGCCCTGCATGCACGCGCGCAGCGGCCTCGCCCACCTTAATCCCGACCGAAGGGCTTCCAGTAAAGAATATGTGATCGAATGGTAGCTCGAGCAAAAGATCGCCAAGTGTGCTGCCTGGTCCTTCGACAATCGCAACTTCTTGTGGCTCGAATACACAAGCGATGAGGTCCGCGATAAATGCGGCGGTGTGTGGCGTCTTGTTCGAGGGCTTTGCGATTACGCAATTGCCTGCGGCTACTGCTGAGATGAGCGGCGCGATGAGAAGCTGAAATGGATAGTTCCATGGAGCCATTATTAAGACCCGCCCTTTTGGCTCATAGCGCACACATGTCGAGGCAAAAGGCAAGATAAGAGTGCCCTTTGCCCGCCTTCCCTTCATCCATGCCTTGAGATGCCGTACTGCGACATCGATTTCTTCTATGCAAGGAAAAACTTCGGTGAGCCAAGCTTCGAATGCTGGCTTACTAAAGTCCGACTTTAGCGCCACATATAATTCATCGCTTCGCGCCAAAATCGCCGAGCGTAGCTTTTTCAATTTGGCAATCCTCTCTTCGGGACCCGAAAGGGCTAGTTCCCAGCGCCGCTCTGCCTGAGATTCAAAAAGCTTCTCAAGCTGCACTTTGTCCTGAATAACCATTTTTTGCTCTCCCTTGCTTTTCTTATATCATAAGATTACTTATGTTGTAGATAAATGTGAAGCTTGGCATATTGGTCTGGATTGACGGGATGCTTTATAAAGTATTCAGCAGTTGCAAATCTCTCAGGTAGTTCCTTTCCTTTAATTCCACGGCGAAATATCATCGTTGACAATCCATCAAATCCATACTATTTTCTACCGACAGAGGGAGAACAGGTAGAAACCGGGCCCGCTCGACGGGCAGCCCGTGCTTGGCAGGACTTCCAATCCATCGAATTGACTCACAACGAATCGTCCGGCGGGAGGTCCCCCATGAAAGAAAAGCATTCTTCCTCCATCAAACGTGGGCCTATGAATGAACAAGGTCCTATCATTAGTCAAAGCCCACAAAATCAAGACAATCTCATATCTTCAGTATCAAACTCGCGAGTTACGCCGGAATTAGCGCGGCGCGAGTCCATTCAGGGTCTTTCTGATACTGAAGCAAAAAAACGGCTGGCTCAGTATGGCGAAAACGTGCTTCCCACCGCTAAAGGCCCTTCAGCATTGAGTATTCTTCTATCTCAATTCAAAAGCCCTCTCGTGTATATCATTCTCGCAGCTGCGATTATCTCATTCATCGTGGGGGAAAGGACCGACTTTTTCATCATCATGGTAGTGGTCGTCATCGATGCGATCGTAGGTTTCTTGCAGGAATATCAAGCGCAGCGAACCTATACCTCACTTAAAAACCTCCTTAAGCCGACTGCAACGGTCATCCGCGATGGTCTGCGCCGCGATATCGATCTGCGCGAGTTGGTCCCTGGCGATATCGCGGTCATCGCCTCAGGAGAGCGTGTCCCGGGCGACGGAAGGTTGATCGAAAGCACTAAAATCGCGATCGATGAGGCAATTCTCACGGGCGAAAGCGAACCAGTGAGCAAAAAGACCGAGGAAGGTGCGAATCAAGTATTCATGGGAACCACGGTGGTGACAGGCAGAGGTCTCATGGAGGTGACTGCGACAGGTATCCACACCGAGCTAGGCAAGATCGCCATAAGCCTCAAAGAGGAGACACAGGAAGAAACACCCCTCCAGGTTCGGCTCAAGGCATTCAGCAAAACTCTCACCTTGCTTGTGATAGGGGTCACCGCTGCCATTTTCGTGGTGGGACTTGTCTCCGGACGACCCTTCCTCGAGATGCTGCGTGTCTCCATCGTTCTCGCCATTGCAGCGATTCCTGAAGGCCTCCTCATCGCGGTCACGGTCATACTCGTCATCGGCATGCGCAAAATACTTAAGCGCAATGGACTTGTGAAAAGGCTCCTCGCTGTTGAGACGCTTGGCTCAGTAACGACAATCTGCACGGATAAGACTGGCACGCTGACAGAAGGCAGAATGCGTGTCACACGCCACGAACTGGCTGTCCCAGATCGCGCAATAGAGACCATGGCGCTTTGTAACGATATGGAAGGGCCTGTCGAGGTCGCATTGTGGGAATTCGCCTCTGGCTTGGATAAGGATTTGCCACAGCGCCTCGTCGATATGGATGAACGTATTGGCGTCGAGCTCTTCTCGAGTGAAACCAAGTACATGATCACAGCGAACAAACTCGATGATGTCACGCGCGATTACCTCAAAGGTGCGCCCGAAATCATCCTCGGCATGTGTGCTGTCGAAGACCAAGAGCGCGAACATCTGCTTAGCCTTGCCGATCAATGGGCAAGCGAAGGCTTGCGGCTCATCGGTCTTGCATTTAGATCTCATGGAAATCTCGAAGAGCACTCCGGCTATACCTGGGCAGGGCTTGTGGCTATGGAAGACCCTATCCGCAAAGGC
This sequence comes from Spirochaetota bacterium, assembly GCA_022704665.1. Taxonomy (GTDB): domain Bacteria; phylum Spirochaetota; class Spirochaetia; order Treponematales; family Rectinemataceae; genus Rectinema. Next base: position 11,788 of record JAKJFY010000008.1, read on the forward strand.
GTGCATGAATCGATCGAGATCGCCCACAGAGCAGGAATCCACGTAAAGATGATCACGGGTGATTATCGCAAAACTGCCGAGCGCATCGCGCGTTCAATAGGCATTATAGAAGAAGATCAGCAAGTCCTCGATGGAAGTGAACTCGAAGCCATGGATGATGCTGTCCTCTCCGATCGAGTCGAGCATATCGCGGTGTTTTCGCGCATACGCCCGCACGATAAACTGCGCATCGTGCGGGCACTCCAGTCTAGACAGGAAATCGTAGCAATGATCGGCGATGGCGTGAACGATGCGCCTGCGCTCAAGAAATCGAATATCGGCGTGGTTGTAGGAAGCGCGACCGATGTCGCCAAAGAACACGCCGACCTTGTGCTCCTCGACAACAATTTCCGCACGGTCGTAGCTGCGGTCGAGGAAGGCAGAACCATCTTTCAGAATATCCGAAAAGTGGTAGCCTATACCCTTTCCAATTCCTTTGCCGAGGTGTTTACGATTTTTGGCGCTATGATGCTGGGCTGGCCTACGCCCCTAGCGGTCGCACAGATTCTCTGGATTCACCTCATCTGCGATGGACCTTCGGACATCGTGCTCGGTTTCGAGCCTAAAGAAGATGGCATCATGGAGGAGAAACCACTCTCAGTAAAGGAGCCCATCCTCAACTCACTCGGAATGTCGCTCATTGGCGTGATCAGCATCGCAAGCGCTATCGTAGCCTTGCTGCTATTCGGGCATTATTACCAGGAACATGACAGCATTATCCATGGGCAGAGCTTTGCGTTCGCCTCATTTGCTGTGAACTCGATGATCTACATCTTCGCATATCGCAGCATGCGCAGGCCATTGTATCGAAGCGGACCCTTGAGCCGCAATAAGCCACTTGTTTTTGCGGTGGCCGCAGGGCTTTTGCTCGCCTTTATTCCTTTCCTCATACCAGGGCTTCGCACAGCGCTCGCTATCGAACCACTCGTACCAATACAGTGGCTCATTGTCTTTGGAGTTGCGCTCGGCTTGCTTCTTGTGGTGGAGATAGGCAAATTCATAAGCAATAGCATCTTCTCGAGAAAGAGTTGATCTCGGTGATATAAGAAAATCGAAGTTAAGCGAGAATCAGACGCTAAAGCCTTAATATGCATCTTTTTGCATCTAGGATTTTGTGATTGGCATTTGGCTTGAAGCATTTCCCTTTGTAACATTTCGCCGCAAACTTGGCTTTTATTCTAGGAGCCCTGTGATACATTTTTATTATTGATTCTTCTAGCTCACTATTTAAGGATTAGACAATGAAAAAAAGACTAAAGGTTGTTTTGTTCTTAGCGCTGGGCATAGCAGTTCTGATTGCAGGCTGTACTATTGTTGTAACCCCATCCGGTGACCAGTGGAGCCTATATTATACATGGAATGGATCGCAGGAAGGCTATGCAGTATGGATGTTATATTCTGACGGGACCTTCAACGATAACTACCAAGGAAAGGGAGATTGGGGTGCGTATAATAGCTTCTTCCAATTAGCCTATAACAATTCTACTTATTTCTATGCGGGGACAGTTTATACAGGGACTATCAAAAATTCAAATCATATGATCGGAACTATGTCAGGCCCAGGTGGATATGGTCATGGTACATGGGAAGCATATCGAGGAGTACATGGATATAGAGGGCCTACATCCTCTTCTGAACAAGGTCTCGGCTTTCAAGCTTTATCCCCTTCCGGCAGATTGATAGAGAGCCAGCAAAGCAAGGAGACAAATGAATGAAACCACATAGAAAAATAGCTCTTGCAAGCTTGATTCTGCTTGCATTCGCCAGCCATACATTTGCGCAAGTCAAGGTGTCGCTCACTGTACAGGCAAATGTACAAAATGCGCAGGTCTATATTGACGATAATCTTGCTGGCTATGCCTCGCCCAATCTCTCCTTACTGATTTTTCCAGGCACTTATACCATCAGAGTGGTAAAAGATGGATACCAGGAATATAGGACCACAATTACAGCAGGAACAGCGCCAATCACTCTCTTCGCAACTCTATCAGGAGGAACCCCGCAGACTCCATCAACTCCATCTATGCCACCCACTCTATCGACACCTTCAAGCCCCTCAACACCACCCTCTCCACCCCCTTATACCCTGCCTCCACCCATCACTATTCCTGAGCCAGGCTTTCAGCTCTCCATCGATGCCAATATCGACGGAGCAAGGGTCTATATCGACAATGTTTATGTAGGTATAACTCCTTACCGCGTAACACTATATCGCGGAGGCCATGTGATCCGTATCTCTGCTCCTGGCTATGCAGATTACACCGAAAGCTTGTACCTCTATCGCTCTATGGCGCTTAGCGCATACCTCTCTCCTCTGCCCATTGCTTATGAAATACGGCTTCCCGACAATCTGCAGCTCGAGTGGAAAACAAACAACAAATACCACGATAAATTTCAGGGTATCGAACTCTCCTTCGATGGTAGACGATTGGATAGCCTTCGAGGCGAAATTCTCCCAGGAAGGCACACAATCGCACTGGATTATTACAATCTTCGCCTGGAAGATACGTTTGAGGTTGAACCTGGACGGCCTGTGACCTTACAACTAGGTCTGGAGGTAAGGGTATATTGAGTTGATTGCTAAGGTACCTTCTAGTTTTTCCTCCACGCATTCAGCCGAAAATCACTCCCACGCTCTTCAAGGCGATGGAAATATGGTAAGCCTTGAGCAATAAGGGGATTTCGGGAACAGGGCTTGTATTTTCCGCTTCTCATCTAGGCAATTTCAACTCTTTTGCTCTTCGGTATTCATGATGTGTGATCGAAATATCCTTCACAATTGGCCTTCTTGAGGTAAAGGTGGTCATAAAAATATGGGCAAGTTGATCCTTGAAATAGCAAAGACCATATAAGTTCTTATTCTTTCTCTTATTCTTGTTCTTATCCTTGCACCATAAAAATTCACATTAAAGAGAAATTTTCATCAAATCTGCATAATTTTCTTGCTTTTTTCATAAAATGATACAATACAGTATAAAGGAGGTCATCATGTTGGTACGAGCTACTTTTTCTAACCTCTATTCTTTTGATGTTCCACAGAGCATCAGTTTTTCTGCGGCAGGTAAAGTTCGGGCACTTCCTGCTCATATGCTAAAAAAGAAGAACCGAAACTCGCTCTCGATTCTAAAATCCGGCATTGTCTATGGAGCCAATGCCTAAGGTAAATCTAATCTAGTGAAGTGCTTCAATTTCGCAAGACGAATGATTGTGAATGGCCTCGGTATCGATGAACCTATCCAAAGAACGCCATTTCGATTAAGGCCTAGTGCCGACCAAGAACCTAGCTCCTTCGAATTTGTAATCGACCTTGATGCTGATCTTTATGCATATAAGCTTGCATTCGATGATCATATCATTCTCTAGGAGTCGCTCATCAAGATTCTTCATACCACAGAGCACATACTTTTTTCCCGTAATTGGACTGGTGGTGAATCAAAGATCGAACTATTTGACAAATTCGATGGTAAAGAAGAAAAATCGCGTTTTCAATTTATCGCGAAGAATACTCGGCCTAATCAGCCATTCCTTACCGAAACCATAGAAAGCAATACAGGAAAGTATAGGAACATATATGATTGGTTCAGATATGGCCTCCAAATTATTCATCCAGAAGCCATTTTCCTTTCACTTGATTTAGCTGCAATGTCAGGAAGCAAAATGGCAACTGTATATGAGCAATTCTTTAGGGATTTGGATCTTGGGATTGCAGGTATCAAGGAAATTGAAATCGAACAAGATGTAGCTAGTAGGGAAATCCCTGAAAAAGTTCTCAATGACTTGAAAAAGATGCTAAAAAATGGCAGACAAATGACGCTGGCTAGTCCAAACAAAAGCCGCTATCGGATTACAAAAAACGAAAAAGGGGAGCTAAAAATATATAAAATCATACTACTTCATGAAATGGCGCAAACACATGAACAGGTTCCTTTTGATCTCCGTGACGAATCTGATGGTACACTTCGGTTGATCGATCTTATTCCAGCACTTGTGGAGATGTGTGATAAGGAAAAACTCTTTGTGATTGATGAACTTGATAGAAGTATGCATGCACAGCTCACTCGGGCTTTTCTTGAATATTTTTTTTCATGCTCTTCTTCCAGAAGTCAGATATTAGCCACGACCCATGAGCTCGACCTTCTTGATCTCGAATTGCTCCGCAGAGACGAAATTTGGTTTATAGAGAAGGACCACGGATCTGTATCCAATCTCTATTCGCTGGAAGAATTCAAACCAAGGTATGATAAGGACATCAGGAAGGGGTATTTGCAAGGCCGATTTGGAGCGATTCCTGTTATCCGCAACCTCGAAACAAGGATGTGGAGCAAATGAGTAAGCGCCGTTCCTTGACACGTATCAGCGGATTTAGAGATGCAAGTATTCTCGGAATCGCATGCGAGGGAGATAAAACTGAATATCGTTATTTTACTGAATTCATAAATGAGTATTCGAAATACCCCGCAAGAATACATGTCGAGCTTATAAAGAAGGAGAAACCTAATGAATCTGCACCTGAACTAGTCATCGTTTGCATTGATAACTTTAAAAGAAAGATTGGAGTACATCCAATAAAAAAAGCGCATCATTTTCCTATGATGCGCTTTGTCATCGGGCAAGCCAGACTCGAACTGGCGACCCCAAGTCCCCCAGACTTGTACGCTAACCACCTGCGCTATTGCCCGATTGCCTTAAGAAGGCGAAAATAAACTAGCATAGTGGGCAGTAGTTGTCAATGCAAAATGCCTTAGAGGCTTCTTCGTTCGCCTTCCCTACAAGCACCCAAAACGCTCATCTCCAGGATGTGGATCGATGCCCGGCCTTGTGAGAGCAAAGTCATATTTGACTGGATCTTCGGGCGCGTAGAGTCTAAACGCTTCGGTAACATTTAGCGCATCGCGAAGGTCCGCTGTCCCTCCGTTTTTCCTCATGCTTTTCCTCTGCGGCAAGAATCCCAATCGCTCTGTGCAGGTGCGGATCATGTGTGTATCCATTGGAACTATAAGGCGCGCAGGACTCACGCTATTCCAGCATCCTGGATCTATTTCATCGCGCCTTACCATCCAGCGCAAAAACAGAAAGAGCCGCTTTGCTGCGGATCCATTGGTCGGATCAGGCAGAAGGCTTCTGCGTAAGCCCTCGGGCACGGCCTCGAGAGCAAATTCATGCAGCTTTAGAACAAACTTAGATGAGGCGGCTACGACGTTCTCTTCCTGGCTTGCGGATATGTTACAAGACTCCTTCGCTAATTCCTTTCGCGATTCTCTATCGCATTCCAAAAAGAGCGCTTCCAGACTTCCATAACTGCCCAGCACCTCATGAATAGCCCACATAAGGGAAATCATATCCTTTGGAAAACAGAAGCGATATTGAAAGGAAGCCCATGCCAGCTCTATCTCGTTGCCCTCCATCTCGCTCAAAGTTTTTGCCGGATGCTCTCCTAATGGTTCGAGCGCTTTTTCACAAGCTCGCATTATGAGCTCGACCGATCCAAAAGCAAGTGTCGAGCACACAAGGCCGGCCACTTCCGCGTCTTCCGGCTTCTTGTAGCGCTTCACAATGGCGAGCGGATCTAGCTCCAGCCGCTCGGCTCTATTGCATTCTGCGTAGATCTCTTCGAGAAAACATGAAATTGCCGGATCATAATGGGGTATTTGCTGACCGGGTTTTTTCGAGTCGTCTATTTGCCAGCCAGCCTTTTTCGATCCCTCGGATGAGCTGCTCTTCATAATCTTGCTATAGATACTTGACCATATTCCCGCGAGCTCTATCTAGAAGAATAGCCGAGCCCTGCTTCTAGCTGCTTTATGCGCTCACGAATCTCATCATCAGTCGGATGAAGGGATTTGGCCTGTTCGAGGTATAGAACGGCCTTATCGCGATTTGTGGTATCGGACTTGTCAGATTGCCTATTATAGCGATTTAAGTAAATGGAAGAGAGCGAGACAAGCGCTTCCACATTGTCCGCTCTTTCTGCGAGTGCATCTTTTAGCTGATCTATAGCTTTGTTTTCGTCACTCTGAAGATTGGCTGACATATAATAGAGGAAAGATTTCAGCTCTTTCGAAAAAGGCGCAGCTATAAATTTTAGAACTATATCGAGTAATGCCGAATTTGCGCCTTCATCTTTGCTCATCCCAAGTCCAGGCAAACCTGGCACAATAGCCATAGGAACATCCCTAGTAGGTGCAGCCGAGGCTAGACCTCCGCCAGCCACCATAGCAAGGCTGCGCAAATAGGCCTCAACGGCTTTTTCCGATGTCGGTTCCTGCAAATACCAACCCAAGGCAAACTGTAAGGCTTCTTGGACATTTCCTGATTTTCTCAGGATGATAGCTACCATCTCCTTATCGAGGGGAACACCTCCTGCTTCTTGGAGATATTTAGATGCCATAATCCAATCCTGATTGTTATAGCTCTCCATTACGAGGAATTGAAAGGCTTTGTCTTCTGCCTGTTTCCTCCACGCCTGCTCCAGCGGTGTGAGATTTGGCACTTCATTCTTCGTGAGATCTAGTACCGTCTTTGCTAAATCGCCTGCTTCCTTATGTCGCTCCTTGTCTTCTGACTTCTGTAAGGTTTGAACAAGCTGTGCAAGCGCGACTGGATCTTGAGGGAAATAGCTTACTGCAGTCCTTGCAAAACGCTCAGCATCGATTTGGCGAGAATTCTCTAGAGCATATTGGCTTTTAAGGATGAGCCAGGTCCTATCCTTGGATGCGATCTTCGATGCACCTTCCATATTCTTCCAGGCAGCGGAATAGTCTCTTCTCTGCATTGCTGCATGTGCTAGGGGAACCAACAAATCCGTCCTAGATGGATCTTCGTTGAGTGCGGCTATAAGCCAGGGCTCGGCATCGAGTATGTTGTTTAGATTATATAACGCAATGCCATATAATGATTTGAGATCGGTGCTTAGAGAAGCCTCTCCTGCTTTGGCAGAAGATTCAGCGAGCGAATGCGATACAATCGGGTCGAGCGCTTGCTTTGCTTTTTCGGGTTTACCTTGCGCTAAGAATGCTCGCGCAAGGCCACAAGCTGACTTCTCTGAGAACGTATCGAGTTCGAGTGCTTTCTGGAATTCATTGGCGGCTTCAACGTATTGCTTTGCCTCGAAAGCTATCTGACCTCTCACAAGCGATGGGACAGCTGAAATTCCGCCGAAAGCCTCGAGTCTGGCGATGGCTATAAGCACCTGACTCCTTACTTCGCTGCGTGAGCTTCTAAAGAATGGCAGCGCGCAGATAAGCTCGCTCATCATTGAACAAGCTCCATTCTCAAAAATCTGTGGGCTCTTTCCAGCTGAGGCATCCCCCAACCCAACCAAACATGTGATATACTTTTGATTAGCTTCTTTTACTGCTGCGGGAATCTCGAAAGGTGCATTTTTTGGTCCATATACAATGACGCTAATGGTATTTACGATAGCATCCAATGCAGCTTTGTCCGGCGCTGAGAGATAGGAGGAAGCATTGATTTTGGAAGATGCTTGAGTCAAGGATTGCGGGGTCGCACGCACAATGAGTGCCTCGATGTCGGTAGCCTCATTTGCGATTTTCTTGAGCTGCTCGACATCCGTTTTGGGCAGAGCCTGCTGCGCCGAACTCCACCTAGGCGTGCCAATGCAGAGCATCGCTACGGTGCCTATAATGAGAGGGAAAAAACTATTGTATCTCATCCAATATCTACATCGGCATTTCATGGGCATTTTTTATCATAGTCCAATTGAGCTCACAATGCAAGAAAAAATGCAGATCTGTCATGCTCCTCGCCTCCCTATGCTTGCTCAGAAAAAATGATGCGTGCTAATGTATCAAGAATGAAAAGTGCCCGGATAGGTGCATTCACAGCTCCAGTCCTCATTTCGATTTTAATCGTCTTTTGCATGGGATTATGGGGTCTTAGAGTTTCCGGGATTACTTTTTCTAATTTAGGCGAATTCTCGGTATCGGATAAATCTCTACGAAGAGAGCTTCACGATGCTCTTCATGTCTTTAATTCTCCTCAGTTGAAGAATAGTGGCTATTACTCGATCCAGCGCATGCTTGCAGCCAAACGAATCAGCACCATCCTAATCAAAGATGGGCAAAAAGCGAGCGCTGCAAGATTTCTATCTTCTCTCGCGGATGAGCATGATGATTATGAAGCTTGGTATCTTTTCGCAGCAGGTGCAATCTACGAATCCATGGATAGTAGTCCTATTGCTCGGATTTTCTATGAGAGGATTCTCAAGAATCTGCCTGATATGATGATAGATGGCCAGTCAATTCATAGGATATCTCTTATCAAGCTGCTCGAGGGCGATAGTCCACCTGAGAAAAAAGCACATTGGTATGGAGAATTCATAAGACGCTTTCCCAAAGCCGAGGAAGTAGGCCCTTATCATTTTCTTCTTGCAAAAGAGTACGAAAAGCTTGGGCTCTGGCCACAGGCTATCGAAGAATATCGCCAATTTTTGCCTTTTTTCGGGGTATCTGTTCCTGGATATCCCGATGCCCATGATTATGCGCGCAAAATGGTCGAATTCAATGACAGCTCCAAGGATTGGACATACCCCGATCTCGACTCTCTTGTTGGTCGCATTAGAAAGGCAATTGCGGCGCGTTCGGCCTCAGAGCTCAGAAAATATATGTCCAAGGCAGGGTTTTTCGCAATGTCCTGGTATAAGGAAGGAGGAGAAGAATCCAATTCCAATGTTCTTTTCAATTTTAGCAATTTTATGACCAGAGGCCCCATTTATGTTGCTCCTGCCCTCGATCCATCCTTTAACGACTCGGAAGCCTTTCTCCGCACATCAGGATGGACAGGTCTCATTCCCGTGTGGTATCTATGCTTTCGAAAGGTCAACTTTCCAGCCGATCCTAATGTGCATGGCAACTGGGAATGGGCTGGTATCTACTTCGGAGAAAAAATGCGATGAAGAAGATCAGATTTATTGGAATATTGTGTCTATTCTGCGCAGCGCTATCCTTGGCATCGGCAAAAGATATCGAAGGCGCTACTTCTTTCCAAGAAGATATTGAAGCTATTTCAAGCATTTCATCTATACTCGAGCCACCAGAAGAGCTCGAGAGTACTTCCCTCGAAGAAACACAAGAGCCTCTCGACTTAAGCCAATTTCTGCCAGAGGTGCCAAGCATCGAAGAGTTAAGTATAGAGGAGAGAGCAAAGAATCTTGAATACGATATTCCCATGCCCTGGGGTCACGAGCTTTTTGAGAAATATCGGCAGTATTACTTGAGTAACCAGGGTCGGAAAATTCTGCTCTCGACCATGGAAAAGGCCGTGCCATTTATGGATTATATTCAATCCAAAGTGACAGAATATGCTGTCCCTCAAGAGCTGGCATATCTACCTGTTATTGAATCCGCATTCTATCCCTTTGCAGTTTCGAAGAGTGGCGCAACTGGAATATGGCAATTCATGAAGAATTCTATAAATGGCTATGGACTCACAATAACTGAGTGGGTAGATGAGCGCCGCGATTTTATGAAGAGCACGGATGCAGCACTGAACAAGCTTATGGATAATTACAAAGAACTCAAGGACTGGCCGCTTGCTATAGCTGCATACAATGCGGGCTTGGGTTCGCTGAGGCGCGCTGTAAATGCCGCAGGATCAAGCTGCGATTTCTGGACAATCTACGATAAAGGTTTAGTTTCGCGACAGGCTTTGGACTATGTGCCTAAATTCCTCGCAGTGGCATCGATTCTGCGTTATCCGGATCTCTATGGTCTAGAGCTACCATCTTCCAGCATTAAGTGGGAAAGAATTTCTCTCGAGCAGCAGGTAGACATAAAACTCCTTGCTACAAAGGCTGAAATTCCGCTCGAAACTCTTAAGCTTGGGAATGCCGAATTGCACTATACAATCACGCCGCCAGAAAACAGCCATCTTCTCAAGATACCAGCAGATAAGTCAGACCAGGTAAAAGCCATTCTGTCGGATTCAAGTGCCCCTCTTGTTAGATACGAAATATACAAGGTTAAGCAAGGCGACACTCTTACAGCCATATCAAAGCGCTACGGTATTTCTATAGCAATGATTACAAAGGTCAATCCCGGCCTCAATCCCGATAAAATAAGAATAGGCCAGACCCTCATGATTCCTCTCTCTATCCAGCCCCTTCAGTCTTCTAGCGGCTCGAGCGGCATTGCTGCTTCAGGCATAAGTGTCCAGACTTCGATTTACACTGTACAAAAAGGTGATACTCTTTATGCTCTCGCGCGTCGTTATGGAACTACTGCCAATGATTTAGCCAGCATAAATGGCATTGCACTGAATTCGATTTTAAGAATCGGTCAAAAATTAAAGGTACCAGCTCGCTTATGATTTTCTAAGGAGCCATCGCTAGCGCGGCAAAGACTTTTGCATCACCGATTATATTTGCAATATCAGCATTTTCGTTGGGTTGATGTGCTGTCTCATTCATCTTGGACCATACTACACAATCAAAACCAGACTTGCGCAGATAAGCGCCCACCGTTCCGCCTCCTATGCCGATTGCCCTTGCTTCTACTCCATATATCCGCTTTACAGCATCCGCCAGCATCCCTACTACCGGAGCATCTGCAGGCGTAGCCCTCGATTCATTCGACTGAATCACTTCGAGCTCTATTATTACATTGTATTCGGCTTCTATGGCATGCACCTGCTTCAAAACCTCTTCGAGCATCCTAGATACTGGATACACGGGCAAAATGCGCATATCGAAATAGAAAACGTCCTCCCCTGGAATTGTGTTGATATTGGGTACATTTGCTTCCTTTTTTGTGGGATTTATGGTGGTGCGATCTGGGGAAAAAAGAGGATCTCTAGCGGTAAAAATGGATTTCTCCAGCCTATGGATGCGCAGTGTAAGGTCACAAGCAGCAAGAAATGCATTAGCGCCCTTGTCCGGCATTGCGGCATGGGTTTGTTTTCCCTTGGTCGTTATTTTAAGCCAGCAGATATTCTTCTCGGCTACCTCAATTTCGGTTCCATCGACCGAGCCGCCATCGGGAACTATTATGAGATCATCCTTTCCAAAAAGATTATGATTCTCAAGAAGGTATTGGATGCCAAATTTGGAACCGACCTCTTCATCGGCTATGAACAAGAGCTTTATAGTACGCTCCGGAACAATACCTTGTTTTACGAATGCTAGTGCAGCAAATACTGATGATACAAGGCCTTGCTGATTGTCTTCTACGCCTCTGCCATAGAGCTTGCCATCCTTAACGACTACTTTCCAGGGGTCACTATCCCATAAGCTTAGTTCGCCCTCCGGCACGACATCCAGGTGAGACATGATCCAAAGCGGGCCTTCTGCGCGCTTTCCAGGAATCGTCGCTACCAAATTTGGGCGCAGTTTCGAAGGAACACGCGTATCAGGCGCATCATAGTGCTTAATATCTGAGATTCCTTGTGCCTTGAGCCAAGCTTCTAGGGCAGAGGCTTTCTCAATCTCTCCAATTCCCCCCGATTCGGGAGCGAGCGCGGGGTAAGCAGTGAGAAGACTCTCCAATTCGATAATGCCCTTCTCTTGAGCCTCCAGGAATTCAAATGCCCGAGCAAGTTCTGTCATGATCTTTTCCTTTCCTTTCCAAGCAGATTTGAATCAATCGAAATGCCTATGCCAAATGCTTTTCGTATACACGCCACGACGTGGCGATAATTGTATCTACATCAGAGTATTTTGCTTCCCATCCCAAGAGTTGTTTGGCAGCCGCGCTCGACGCGATCAGTTTAGCCGGATCTCCTGGTCTCCGCCCTACAGTCGAAGCCTGAATCGGACGACCAGTGATTCGCCTTGCAGCCTGAAGAATCTCCAACACGGATAGGCCTTTTTCTGAGCCCAGGTTTACTGCAAAGCTCTGCCTTGTTTCAGCCAGATGATTCAAAGATGCGCAATGGGCTTCGGCAAGGTCAGTTACATGGATATAATCGCGCATGCCGGTGCCATCGGGTGTAGGATAATCGGTGCCAAAAATTTCGAGCCTTGGCCGCATTCCTGCGGCCACTTCCATGATGACGGGCACGAGATTGGCTGGATTTTTCTCGAGACCCTGTACCTTGCCTTCGATATCGTACCCCGCTGCATTGAAATAGCGAAGAGCTGCGAATTTGATCCCCTTCAATCTATCATACCATTCGAGAAGATGCTCGATTTCGAGCTTTGTAAAACCATAGAAATTTGTTGGCTCCTTGGGATGCACTTCATCGATTGGCAGATATTTGGGTTCTCCATAGATAGCTGCCGAGGAAGAAAAAACTATCAAAGGAATCTCCGCTTCACACGCAGCATTGAGAATGTTTATTGTTCCAGTCAGATTTTGAGTCGCGTATTTTTCGGGCCGGATCATGGACTCGCCCGCAGCCTTTGCCGCGGCAAGATGTACAATTGCCTCGAATCCATGCTTCATTATGGAAACGAGCCAGGGATAATCCAGAATATCGCCTTTGTAGAAATTATAATCCGCGAAGATATTCTCTTGCGTGCCGGTAGATAGGTTGTCTATGATGCTGACCTGATTGCCTTTATCGGCAAGCATTCTCGCAACATGACTCCCGATATAACCTGCTCCACCGATCACCAGTATCTTCATGCGATTCCTCTCCTTAGCAAATCTCCACAGCATTCATGCTATATTTGAATATATCAGCTGCGTCAATATGGCAACACATTCTTCGACACATCCATAGACGCATTCTTGTCGATATCAAAGAGGTTTATCATGCCAGTAAAAATCAATCTATCTCAGGAAAAAGAAAGAATCGTAGAATTCATCAGAGCGCAGATTGCCAAGTATGAATTCGAAGGAGCCGTGATAGGCATCAGCGGGGGAGTCGATTCTGCCGTTGTCGGCAAGCTTTTGACAGAAGCGCTAGGTAAAGAGAAGGTCTTTGCGCTCATTTTGCCAGAACGAGATTCATCAAGAAAAACAGTCTCGGATTCTCTGCTGGTATGCAGAAGTCTTGGCATTCGGTATTCGGTAAAAAGCATCTCGCCCCTTGTTAGAAGTCTTGGAATCTATAGGACAAAACCTCCAGCATTTCTATTTCCTAGAAGAATTCAGGAAAACTATGTTAAAGCTCAATGGCTAAAAACCAGCGCACCTTATATCAATGATCTTAAAAACGCAGGCGGACAATCAAACAGAAAAAATCTTGCATACTATAGAACTAAAAACCGATTCAGAATGATAGCGCTCTATTATGAAGCAGAACAGAGAGGTTACGCCGTTGTGGGGACCACGAACAAGACAGAATATCTTACAGGTTTCTATGTCAAGTGGGGAGATGATTCGAGCGATATAGAACCCATAATGCATCTCTATAAGACACAGGTATTCGAACTGGCTAAAGAGCTCGGCCTTCCACAAAAAATCATCGAAAAAGAACCCAGCCCGGATCTAGCTCCTGGCATCTCCGATGAGTTTGCTATCGGCCTATCCTACACCAATCTAGACAGAATTCTTCAAAAAATCGAAGATGGGCAGCCGCTCTCCGACGAAGATCCAGATCTTGTCGAAAAAGTACAGCAGATTCTTGCTGCCGCACCTTATCGAAATATTAGAAACTTGAGCCTATTATGATAGAACCAACTCCATTTAGATGCGCCCTGTAACTCCATTTAGATACGCCCTGTCGCGAGCATCCAGCGCAAATGCTTTGACTCTGGTGCACAAAAAAGCCACCTCATTATGAGATGGCTCTATGCCGCCGATCAGAATCGAACTGATGACACATGGATTTTCAGTCCATTGCTCTACCAACTGAGCTACAGCGGCTTATCATAAAAAGGCATTGGGCGGTGCAAGAGTCGAACTTGCGACCCCCAGCGTGTCATACTGGTGCTCTAACCAACTGAGCTAACCGCCCGCCCTGTGCCGCGAACGACAGAAGCTCTTATACCAGCAGATAAGGAGATTGTCAAGCGACCCCATAATGCAATTGCACTTATCTTCTTTTGCATATAGAATAATGACAATAGCGGGAGGAACGCATGTATCAAAGACATTTTTGTCTCAAGCCTATTCTGGCCGCCATTTTTTTAATCCTAATTGCAGCAACAGCAAGTGCATTCACTTTTTCGCCCATGTCGATCAGCATCTCTCCCAGTGGAGCACAGAGTGTCGCAAACTTTCGACTAACCAATGATGGCGCCCAACAAATCGCTATATCCATCAAGGCAATGACCCGGGAAATCGATGAGAATGGCAATGAAATCAATGCGCCCGCTGACAATCAATTCGCAATTTTTCCGACTCGGGTTGTGGTACAGCCTAACTCCTTCCAAAATATCAAGGTACAATACAAAGGAAACCCATCCCTAGCAAGAGAAGTCGCTTATCGCATCATCGCAGAGCAGGTCCCCATCGACTTTAGCCAGCAACAGACTTCTGGCGTCAAGGTGATGTTTCGATATATTGCAGCGCTTTATGTAGCTCCGCCAAATGTCAGCCATAAGATAGCTGTTACAAAGGTTGAGTATGGAGAACAAGAAAGCAAGAAGGGTTTCTTTGTCACAATCACCAATAGCGGTACTCGCCATGCTCTTATCAACGATCCTGTATTGAAGATATCTGGCTCCTTATCGACAATCACGCTCAAAGATGACGCCTTAAATGCAATCGATGGTCAAAATTTGCTAGCTGGCAACGTGCGAAAATTCTTCATTCCATATGAAGATGCAGTTCCTGGCAAAAACTATACAGGTACACTGACCGCAAGAATCGAATGAATCATCTATGTACTTCTGAATGAGAATGGAAGCGCTGAGCCTTAAGGCTTATATAGAGGCCCAAGCGAGTGAGAAATGTTGAAAAGAAAAAAAGTATACATTCTTTTATTTATTCTAATTATTGAGCTTTCCTCTGTATTGAATGCACAAATCCAGCAGACACCGATTATCCGCGAGGCTGTCATACCAGAGCTGGAGATTCAATTCTCGATCAGCATAAATGGCAAACCAATAGGAGATATAGATACAGGAATATGGCATAACGAACCAATTCTCAAAAAAGAAGTAGCCTCGCAACTCCTAATCAATTTTCTTAGGCCGGATATATATTCGGTCATCTTTGATACGCTATTTGACGAGCTCGATTGGCTAACTGCCAAGGATTTTTCTATTGCTGGCATTTCCTTTGAATTCAGCGAATTACTGCTAACCCTTTCTATTACCATTCCGCCAGAATATAGCCCTGTGATAGACATAGACTTTGTGCCTGAACAAATTCAGAATTATAAGCCTATTCTCCGGCCAGCACCTTTTGCCGGCCTTATCCAGAATGAATCGAACTTCCAGGTCTCCGATTTTTCAGATGGCGCAGCCCTCTTTTCTACACGCCTCAACTCGATGATAGATATAAAGGGAGCTCATCTCTTTGCAGATACTCTTCTATCATATAGATTTGGGCATTCTCCGAGTTTCTCTTGGAATTTGGACTCAGCCTATTTTTTATGGGACAACACAGCGAAGCATTCAAGAGCAAAAATTGGAAAGATCAGCATTCCTGGGGTCAGCAATCAATCTCAGCCATCGCTTTATGCCATGTCTTTAGAAAGCCTCGAAGATAGACAATACATAGTGCGCACTGGATATATAGACAATCAAACAGAATTTTCTATACGAAAAACTGCAAGAGTGTCTGTCGAGGTGAATGGAAGACCTATTCGGCAAGTCCTGCTCGAACCCGGCAATTATCGAATTCTTGATCTACCTTTCACTACTGGACTTAATGAATTTGTTCTGCGTATAGAAGAGATCGATGGAAATGTCCAGGTATTCCGCCGCTTAATACCGAGAGAAGCTAATATAATGCAACCTGGGACATCGAGTTATGCTCTTTCCGCAGGAACATCGCATACAGACTTCAGTGAATTTCTTGCCTCAGGTTATTATCTATATGGCTTTTCACCTACTCTTTCGGGTGGCATAAACCTTCAAGCAGATAAGCGCTCCGCAATGGGAGGACTGACTTTTTCCACTGCTCTGCCAATCGGCACATTGAATGGTTCCAGCTCTGTTGTAGGGCGTTGGGATGGCTGGGGCCATGTTATTTCCCCAGCAGCAACGCTAAGTTATCTCTTTATCATGCCTTCAAAAACTTACATGCCCACTTGGGGAATCTCTGCAACATATCGAGGAAAAGGATTCTTATCGCCCAATGTATCATCTCCTACTGGAAAGGTTCCCGATGCTTTGCTCTCTCTATCCACCAATCTCTATACGAAAATCTTCGGAAATGCTGGTTTGGGATTGAGTTATTCTCTCTACTACACGATGTCCTCGCCTGCCAAAATCACACAGGATGTCTTTGCTTCAATTAGCACTACAATTGCGGCAGGCGGAAATCTAAGCATTTCCGGACGGCTTTCTTTCCCTGAATCGAGCAAGCCAGCATTTTCGATGAATCTATCCTTTATCATAATTCCAAAAGGTGACAAGCCGAGAATTCTAAGTTTCATGCAGAGTTCTGAAGGACAGACGAATATAGGTATATCAGATAAACTTTACTTGCTTGGCAAGGTTTTCGATGCCAATTTTGGCGCTAGTAATTTGCTACCCGGTTCCCAGAACGATAGTTCGATGAATCTTGGAATAAGGAATTCATCTGAATTTTTCGATATAAGCGCAAATGGGACTTTCAACTATTCTCCTAGCTTGTCAAGCTATTCTTTAGGTGGATACGCCCAATTTAGAAGCACCATGGCCTTTGCTGGAACTCATATTGCATTTGCGCGCCAGATACCAGATTCCTTCCTTTTGATCACAGCATCGCCAGAGCTGAAAGGCAAAACTGTCTTTTACAAGCTTAACAATGGAACTCAATATCTGATGACGCACAGAAGAAATATCGTTATCCCGATTCAAAGCTACGAAACCGCAATACTTTCAGCCGACCTTATAGGAACTGAGCTCAATATTGCCCCGCGCTACTCCTTTGCCACCATATCGCCTGCTTTCAGGAGCGGAATCCTCTTCGAGAGTGACATTATCAAGCGATACATCATTACTGGTAGACTGATAAATCAAGAGAGCAAACCAATTACCTATCTGCCGGGCGATGTCTTCGATTTTGGAGGCTCGCTTGTGACTTCTACCTTTACCGACGAACTAGGCGAGTTCGAAATCTATGATATTTTTCCTGGAAGTTACCAAATACAATGGCCGGAAGGCTATGGAATAACTCAGTTCGAATTACCCGAGACCGAAGAAGACAGAATAGACTTGGGAGATATAATGCTACACATCGAGAGCAAATAGTACTATAATAAAAAAGGGATATAAATATGAGAAATAGAATTCTGCTGCTTTCGCTATTATGCTTTGCTATCGTAATTTCGGCGAATGCGGAAAAATTGAGCCTTGATCCTATCTCGCCTCCGAGCCCTGTCATCTATGATCCTTTTTCTGGGAATGATGCTGTTGGCCAACCCTTTAGTTTTACGGTGCGAATGGATAAGAGTACAGGAGCTACCAGCGATTTTTCAGTCGTGATCAATGCGGAATCTTCTCCCTCCTCAAGAAATCTACAATCATCTTCGGGTTCGATTGTAATAGGCTTTTATAAGAATTCTTCTTATACGACTGAGATAAAGAGCATAGTAGATTATTCACCTTCTTATTATATATCAGGGTCATTCGATCCAAAGCCCGACGTTCTTACTCAAACTTTTACAATATATCCTCGCCTTGCAAAAGGTCAAAGCGCTCCATATGGCACCTATACGGAGACTTTTACTCTAGCGCTTTATAAGAAGAGTTCCCCAGGACAAGGCAATCCAGAAGATACTTTAAGTTTTACTTACACCGCAGAAGTTGGCAAAGCAGTAGATGTGCGCGTTGGTCCGCCAAATGCCAGTTACGATACTGGAATGAATTCATATAATATTGATCTTGGCGAGATATCAAAGGGTGCAAGTGCAAATTTTGGCATTTTTATCAAAGGAACGACTGGATATACCCTGACAATGCATACAGCCTCTGGTGGATTTCTTACTTCCAGCAATTCCAGTGACAAGATCCAATACACGATATTGGTCGATGGCAAAGAATATTATCTTAATTCAAGCGTAATTCTCGATCGAGAAACAGCTGATTGTCTCTATAGCAAAGCATTATTGGGCACGGTTAAGATAGCTGCCGACCAGAATGCTGAGGCTGGAATATATTCGGACTCTGTAAGCTTTTCTGTAGCAGTAAACTGAGCTTTACTAAGCCGAGCCCGGTGAAGTGAGCTATCTAAGGCGAGCTCAATAGGCCGAGCACAGTGAACCAAGTCTTTGGTATTTCTTTTCTCAATTGAAGAGGCGACAGTCTTCTGCTCTTGACAGAATCATCTTTGTAGCATACATCATGTAAATCGGTTTAGCTATGAATATACCACGAAGCAGCGGGGTGCTCCTCCATCCTCTTTCCTTGGGTGGCCCATGGCCTTGCGGGACCATGGGTGATGAGGCCCGCCTCTTTGTAGATTTTTGCACCAAAGCGCATCTGGGTTGGTGGCAAATTCTTCCTTTGGGCCCCACTGCCTTCGGGGATTCACCCTACCAGAGCCCATCGGCATTTGCGGGAAATCCTTATTTAATCGATCCCCAGGCACTTGAAGCCCAGGGGTTGCTATCCAGTAAAGAGCTCGAATCCTATAGATGCAAAAGAGCAAATGAAAGCGTGCTTTCTTTAACTCACTCCAAGCACTCCAAAAGAAATAGTCAAAACAGACTCTCTTTAGCTCGACTTGAAGCCGAAAACAATGCCTTACCTTCGCTATCCGACTCTCTAGAATATGTCGATTATGAGCGCCTCTTTGCCACGAATGCAAAACTGATGGAAGCAGCCTGGTGCCAGTTCCAAGCAAAGTTTCTGGGTCGGGGCAGAAAAGCGGCGAAATTCGATCAATTCTGTAAAGAAAATGCGTTCTGGCTCGATGACTATGCGCTTTTTGCAGCAATCAAAGAAAAAGAACAGTATCGACCATGGTTTGAGTGGCCGCAAGAGCTCAGGTTCAGAGACCATAGTGCTCTTGTGCAGTTCGAAAAAGATAATAAAGAGCTTATCTGCCGCCTAAAATTTACCCAATTTTTGTTCTTTGAGCAGTGGCTAGCGCTCAGGCAATATGCCAATAGCAAGGGCTTGAAGCTGATAGGCGATATCCCCATCTTTGCCGCCTTGGATTCGGCCGATGTATGGGCGCACCGCGAACTATTCCAGCTCGATGAAAAGGGAAGGCCAATCAGGGTAGCAGGCGTTCCTCCTGATTATTTTACCGCGACCGGTCAGCTCTGGGGAAATCCGCTATATAATTGGCAAGCACACGAGCAAGAAGGCTATGCATGGTGGATAGCACGCGTGCAACATTCACTGAAGCTCGTCGATGCGCTCAGAATCGACCACTTTCGAGGATTTGAGGCATACTGGGCCGTTCCATTTGGAGAGCCCACCGCAGAAAATGGACGCTGGGAAAAAGGCCCTGGGCATAGACTATTCGACGCACTAAAAAGTGCAATTGGAGAACTACCAATAATTGCAGAGGATTTGGGGTTTATAACTCCTGAGGTCATCGAACTACGCGACAGTCTCGGATTTCCAGGCATGAGAATTCTGCAGTTTGCCTTTGAGCTGGAAGAAGACAATCCGGATTATCCCCATAACTATCCCCAACACTGCATCGCCTACACCGGCACCCACGACAACGACACCGCAATGGGCTGGTTCGCTCATGCGCCTATAGCCGCAAAAAAGCGCGCACTCTCATATATGCACGCAAAACCCAAAACATTCTATCAGGATATAGTTCGCACCGCATGGGCAAGCCCAGCCATGCTGGCCATCGCTCCAATGCAGGATTTTCTTGGCCTCGGCACAGAGGCACGCATGAATTTTCCAGGAACAACAAGCAATTGGTGGCGCTGGCGCATGAACAGGGATGCGCTATCGCCGACACTCGCCAGACGAATCCAAAGGCTTGCAGAGATATATTTTAGAAGCAATAACTAACTTTCGAACTCTTAATATGGTCAAATCAATCATATCTTGATTCGATTATCAGTATTTTCATAGAATAAGCAGAAAATTATATTATGATTACAAATCCTAACTACTGCAGCTAGGCTAAATCCGTAGGGGGGCAGGCTGTCGAAGTTGTAGGTAAAGCTAATAGATGGATACATGCGCATCCATATTGAAAATAAAAGGATTGTGTATGATGATTATTCCTCGACCCGCCTATATCCTCTCTTAGTTAGGGCTTCATAATACCATTCGTTTCCTTTTACTCCTGCTATTATCCAAGCAATAAGCCCTATGCCAGTTATCCCAATTAAAAGAAATATTATTGCTTGGAGCCAAAGACCTTTAATCAAGCACCAGATAGGCGTTATCAAAAAGGCGGGCCAGGAAAAGCCACGCTTTACATGCACGACTTCGCCAGTTGTAGGATTTTTCAACGCTGGATAATAGTTCTTCATAATTGCCTCCGCTTAAATATTTTATCTATCACATACTAAATAGACCATCATCAGTCAAGCCTGGATTTCGAGCTAGCTTTCTCTTTCCGATAAGCAGAAATCGCCTTGTCTATCAACGGACTAAGCCAATTGCCGTCAATATAGGTGACAATCTCCATACTTTATCCCCTAGGCGCTTCCCATACAACAAATCTGTTTTTCTGGTCATTCCATGAAGCGGTTTGATATTGATAGCTCCCATAAACCCCGCCGACTGGTTTAACATTTCCGTATTGTGCTATCAAGTCGTCAAGTATTTTCTTTTGGATGAATTGCATCTCGACGGCAATAAGCTTTTTATTGATAAAGTAAAATCTTAGCTCATTTTTTGTAGATTCATATGCGACTAGTTGCCCTGATGCGTATTCGAGAGGATTTGGCACAAACCCCTCTATTTCATTACTATACAGGTACATTGTTACGTATGATGGCGCTGGCCAACGTATGTAATTATACGACACAAGATCAAGGCATTTTTTCTTTACTTGTTCAACAGTCATGCCCCACGTAAAGTCTTTATAGCCGCTCTGTGCAGTTGCCGTTGATACTGCTGATAGCGATACAAGAATAGCGAAGAAAAATATTGCTCTTTTCATCTTTCTATCTCCTTCTCAATATATTTGGCTCCACGGGTTGGGCTTCGGAATATTCTGCAATACATCCCGCCTATCGAAAAACTTATAGACAAAATAGGTTGGAAGATATTTCATCGTTATCGGATCATAGCAAGGATCAAGGTCGATATAATAAATCCCATTCGAGCTCCTATTTATTCTTTTGCTAACTTCTAAGACCTCTTTCCTTGGCATTTTTATGTATAGAGAATTCTGTATCGATATATTTTGCGATCCTCTCCCTTGAATTTCCAAGAATGAGTCGCCATTCCAAAATTGGACTACAAAAAGATGGCGGTATTTACCCATAGCCGCCGAGAGATTTACATCCCAATTTTTCTTATTTGCAAAGAGCCATTTATTGAGGTAGTTCATATATCTTTCGACTGCTCCAAGAGAGAGGATATCACCATAACAGACAGCGCTCGTATCTGCTCCCTCGATATCGAAAGCCACTTTGGATATTATCTGATCTCCTGATATTTCAATTGAGAGATAAGTCGGGAAGCGTACTGGCTCATCGGAAATGATATTGGCAAAAGTGTTTGCATCTACAATATGCTTAATACTTGAGGGTAGGTAATTGTCGAATTCAATATAAGTAGAATCATAAGGTTGAGCATTTGAATTTTCTTTCTCATTTATTGATGCGCAACTGGCCAATAAAATTGGCAGTATAAAAACGGCAAGAGCAAACCTTTTCATTTTTCTGCATCCTTTTTGATTATTGGCTTGAATACTCTATCGATGGTATCAACAAGACCTTTCATATCGGTGACAGAGAAGTGAGTATAGCCTCTCTGAACCCTCGTCAATTTATTGCTATCCTCGCTCCATCCAAGATATTCTCTTACTAATATAGGACTTACATCCTCTGCGAGCAAGATCGTGTTCAGGGTGTGCCGCAAGCTGTGTGGGGTTCGTTTATGGCCGTCGGAATCATAGAAAGATAGTTTTGATTTCTGCATGGCACTATCGAAGTTTTTCTTCCACCATTGAGCGCTATAGCGCCCGCCCGTTTCAGAGTCACAGAAGAGCAGGTCGTCATCCTCGAGCATCGTGATTCTAGTAGCCTTGTGCTCGTTGATAATGTACCAGGCCGACTTGCTGGTAGGAATCACTCTTGGCTTATTCCCTTTTGGTTCTCCTTTTTCGGCGATGTCTTTCCAGTTATTAACGATAGCCAGCTCTTGTTCGCTTCCACATCCCCACGGAAATGCAAGGACCTCCCCGCATCGCATCCCAGTAACAGCCACCAGGCGAAAACAATTCCACGCCTCTGCGCTATTCCAGTTTTCCCGCTTCAAAAGGGTCCCAAGCTCTTCTATCGAAAAAGCGCCCCTTGGGTTGTCATAATTCGAGCCCAGTCGCACAATTCCGATGCATGGGTTGTATTGGATATCATGATTTATGACAGCCTCCCCAAAAACAGTCTTCAATGCATTCATGATTTTGTCGATAGTACCTGATGAAAGCGGGCGAAGAGGAACGGGCGGAACCTCATTCCCGTCCTTGTCTTTCTTCGGTTGCGACATGACTTTTTTCTTTTGGAGCCGGGCACGAAACGCTGTAATATCGCGCGTCTTTATTTCGTATAAGATCATGTCTGCAAGTGGATCTGTAAGGATGTGATTTTTAATATATGCTCTGATTATCCTGGCTGATTTTTTTGAAATGCTCTTTTGGCCAATCCGCTGAATATGCGGACAGCGTTCATAGTCGTAGAATGGTTCTATATACTGCCGAAGGGTATTGCGTCCCTCTTTTGCCAGCTCTTCCTTTTGTAGGGCTTCTTTCAGAACGCTCTTTGCAGCTGCTTCGTTTCGAGTCCTGGTTGATACTTAATTTTTCATCCCTGGCAATCGATAGCGGAAAATTCCAGATCCAGGCCTTCGTTTCAAGGAGTATGGTAATCGATTGCGACCCATTTATTCCTTTTATACACTGTTTCTTGATTCCATCAAGATATAAATTGTCAATAGATTGTCACCTTGCACATATAAAAAATAGCCACCCATTTCTGAGTGGCTATTTCTATATATATCAAGCTATTATTTAGTGAGCCGCCCCAGGATTGAACTGGGGACCCACGCCTTAAAAGGGCGTTGCTCTTCCAACTGAGCTAGCGGCCCGCGCGGATAGTGCGCTTCGTGTGTCTCGTGTGGTTTGTGCACCTCGCGCGCCTTTCGCGGGTTGTAACACTAGCGAAAACCGCATGAAATGTCAAGGTTCCGCATTTGCTTTATCACTCTTGCACAGATTTGTCTTGCACGCCAAGATTTCCTGAATTCTTTTTTGCTCAGAACTTGATAGCTCCCTGCAGCATAACGCCACTGCGCTTGATTTCGCTGCCCGCAATATTCACTGGCTCGGTAAACATTGCAGCATTCAAATCCAGGAAAAGCAAATGGAAACCGGTTCCAGCAGAAAAGCAACCTTGATTAAAGCCAACTCGCAGGGCGAAAAACTTCAATATTCCTATTTCAAGGCCAAAATGCATTTTTGAAGGTATTTCTTCGATATTGCTCGATAAAAGAGAAAAAAGCGATAACGGATCATCAGCTTCGACAAATAGCAAGACTGGCAAAAGGGAATCTTGATCGAGCGCCAGTGAAAAACCAAAGGTATAGATCGGCGAAATCGCATAGAAGTTGAGCCCTCCCATGGGAACCATATAGGTATCGGCAATCTCTTTGATACTCGATTCCTTCATGGCGAATCTGTCTGCCAGATCCCTCACCATAAAACCGAGGGAGAAAGGTCCGAAAGAGAGAGTTCCACCAGCATCTATTGCAAAGCCAAATCCTCCTATCAACTTATCCGATTGGATAACAGAGTAAATGTCGGCGTTCGACACCAGGGCCTTTGAAAGAGGCTTAAAAGCCCATCCATCTGAGCTTGTATCCATTCTATAGAAACCACGCACATTTGCCCCAAGGGTTATCTCAAAAGGTCCAAGATGTGTAAGCCAACCCATTCCAAACACCGCGTTTATCTGAGTCCTCGCATTTAAGACAGAATCATCAAGCCCGCTACCTGTTGCTATGGCATCTGTCACTGAGTCGATACCTATGCCAAAACCATCGCTAATCCAGCCAAATTGGAGGTATTCGCCACCTCCAAATCCATTCTCTGCAACAAGATTATCAAGAATAGATGTGATCTCTTCTTGGTTTTTCTGCTTGTCTAGGATTGCCGCGAGATTCTGAATATTCAGCGGTGTTGGCATTATGTAAGCCCATGTAGACGAATCGAAAAGAGTCAACGATTTCTTACCCGCTAATCCAGCTGGATTTCCCCATAGAGCATCGCAGCCTTTGGTAAATAAAAGTGATGATCCACCTAATGCCACAGAACGTGCATTCTTGGGAAGGAGATTCGTCAAATATGTCTGAGCAAATACAGTAATCGAGCTAAACGTAATAAGCAAAATAATAGATGCTAGAGTCTTTTGGCGCAGCTTCAATGATCATTCCTTTAGTATAAACCTATATCTTTTCTTAAAGTATCGGAACGAAATCGCTGTACCATACGCCGAATTCCAAAAAAAAAGCCATCAGCTTTTGGACCCTGATGGCTTTTTGGAAGTGTCTCTCTCTGAAAGTCTTCTTAAATGGCTTTTTAAGCCAATTTTATTCCTCTTGGAATCTATCAGCAATAATTACGATCAGGAACAATATTTATTATTAACGGCCAAATCTTATCCCAACTTGCACCGAAATACCGCTCCTCCCCTTGTCTCCCGGATAAAGTCCCAATTCTTCAGTGAAGATTGCAGCATCTAGCTCCAAAAACGAAAGGTCTATGCCAGCTCCCAAGCTATACCAACCCTTGTTGAGTCCGCCGCGCACAGTAATAAAGCGTAGCAGTCGCACTTGTGCACCTGCATGTAGCGATGCTAGTGTACTGGCGATAATATCACTGCTAGAAAAGAGCTTCTGCGGATTTTCCAGCTCTGTATAGATGCTTGGCTCGAACTTGCCATTTTCGAAAAGCCTTACACCCAGCCCTGCTGCATAGCTAGGATTGAGTTTAGCTGCTGTTGTCCCCAAAAGAGGAAATGCCTTGATGTTGTCATCGATTATGTTTTGAGCAGTAAAATTGCCAACCTTGAACTCTAAACCAAAATCCCTAGCACTTAGGCCCAACATAACTGGTCCTATTCCAGCAACTAATCCGACATCGGCTGCAAAACCATACCCACCCAATAATGTAATGGTAGAAGCTGTAAAATTATCGTTCAATACATCATTTAGTATTGTGCTGAAAGGCAACCCTGTCACAGGGTCCGACTGCACGCGATAGAAAGCTCGGCCATCCAAGCCAATTCTGAGAGACACAGGGCCAATATTAAACGGATAGGCATAGCCTAAAATACCGTTCAGCTGAGTTGCACTTACCAGCTTCGACCCAAGAAGAGAACTTCCAGCTACAACCTCATCTGAGACTAGAGTCACTCCTATGGCGATCCCCTTCTTGCCTACCCAGCCGCCCCCCAGTGAAAGACCAGCACCAAAGCCATTATTGCTAATTATCCAATCGGCGGCATATCCTAGAATGTCAGAATCAGTAGCACTTCCATCAATGATACTTTTTACGCGCTCCACATTTTGTGTTGTTGGCGCAAGGTAAGCCCAAACACTGAGATCTGTGAGCGTTAGCGAGCTGTTAGCCCCTGCAAATCCCGCAGGATTGCCAAAAAAACTCGAATAACCCTGGCTGAAGACGCGGAAAGCGCCACCCATACCCATAGTTCGAGCGTCTTTAGGAATGACTTCCGTGAACTCTAGGGCAGTCTGAGCAGAGGCCGCAAAGATTGCAAGAATCAGTAATATAATGAATATCGCTTTTCGTTTCATTTATTTGCTCCTTTATTTCCAGGCTCTTGGCTTCAGGTAGACGAGCCTTCGCTGCTATTTGATTCACCAAACAGACTTTCTAGATCGATGCCAGAAGCTTCGAATAAGGTTGCCAGACTTGGATCATCCTTAAGCGATTCGAAATCTGGTTCTTCTGCAAAATATTGGCTCACATCCGCTTTTGGATCAACTTTCCAATCCATTACGGCTTTGGCAACCGCTTCGCCGGGGCTAGAGATACCAGGAGCAGGTTCTAAAATGTCTACAAATTTGATTATAGCTGCGGTCTGAGCAATCGTTGCAATATCTAGCCCTTCTGCAGGTATCTTATCGCTTTCATCAATTATTTGTGCAAACGTGTCGACATCACTACCAAGCGCCGCAAGGTCGTCTATGAATTTGGCTAGTTTGCCTTCATCGTTCGATAGTTCAGCTGGCAAGATTTTATCAATGATGTCTGCTGGTTTCACTTCCTGACCTTCTTGAGCCGTGTTCAATAAATCCCCTATGACAAGGTTAACATTTTTTGCAACAATGTCCGCATCAATACTAGACAATTTGACGTCTATAATAAGTGCTTGTGCTGCTTGTTTTTCTTCTTTAGTTGCACTAGAAGAATCGACAACATCACCAAGCTTCCCCAGGACTGCCTCTTTTGCCTGATCGTCTTTTGCTATTTTCTTGACATATTCTGACGAAAGCCCTTGCGCTGAGGTAATCCCAGATTCCTCAATTATGACATCAGCATTATTCTGTGCAATTTTCTCTGGATCAGGCTGACCCAAACCTAGGCTCTTATACGCATTGCTTATAAGCGCGTCACAGCCCAAAAAGAGCAATGAAACTACTATGAATAGTGCACAATATGCAACATATTTTTTTCGCATAAATACCTCCTTTTTATCATTCATGCGATCTCGTCTAAACTCTACATAACATATTTTAGCTCAATTTGGCTATAAATCAAGAAGAAAAAATCGCAACGCTTAAATAGAGCTGTCCCTCTAGCGGTATTATTTTTGCGCAATTGTCGCCAGCGCATCTACTCCCCCATCCGTCGATGCGCCATCGCTCATGCTATGCAATACTACCTTTACGGAATCCCCCGAGCGGCATGGTATTGTACTGGATGATACACTCTCCGATGCTTTAATCATAGCCTTGAGATAATTTTCGGTCGTACCTACAATTAACCTAGCATGCGAATTCTCTATTCTGCGCCCCTCATGCTCGATTACCATCTCTACGCATTTGCCAATCCATCGATTCACATAGGCCTTTTTCCCTTGGCGAGCAAGGCCAAGGAGTCGCTTCACCCTCTCTCCTGCGATTCTTTCAGGGATTCGCGGCTTCATACTTGCGGCACGTGTATCGGGCCTTAGGCTAAAGGGAAAAGCGTGTATCCAAGCGAAATCGAGCTGAGATAATAGTTCCATAGTGCTCTCGAACTCAGACTCATTTTCTCCAGGGAAACCCGCTATGATGTCCGCGGCGAGAAAAGGATCCGCGCGCATGGAACGCAGATTCCTCACTGCCTGTCTGACATCTTCAGCGCAGTACGGCCTTCCCATGCGCCTTAGTGTCTCAGTGCAGCCCGATTGTACGGAAAGATGCAAGTGAGGGCGCACTCGCGGATTAGCAAAAGTCGCAAGAAAGGCTTCATCGATGTTCTGTGGCTCATAACTCGATATGCGAAATCTGATAGAGCTCGTCTCTTTTATCATCGATGCTAGAAGACCTGGAAAATCGAGCCCGCTAGATCGATACTGAGCAAGATTGACCCCTGTAAGAACAACTTCTGCCTTGCCGGCTTTTTCGAGATCGATAATACGAGATAGCGCTTCGTCAACTGGTAAGGATACTGAAGGACCCCTAGCAAGACACACACGGCAATAAGAGCAGCGATTGTTGCACCCATCCTGAATTTTGAGTGCAGGACGAGAATGCATAAGGAATCGATCTGGGTGGAACGCAAAGCGATTGCGCCAGGACAGGTCTATTGTATTGATTTTGCCCGATTCATTCGACAGCGCCTCCGATCCATTCGCCGCAGCTAGAACCTCGTCGTGCCATTCGAGCACAGCATGGAGAAGTTCACCATGGCCTTGCCAATTATCCAAAAGCCATTGAGGAAGAGAAAGAAGCGAAGCTTTCATATCTCCCGATATAACGACGACCCGTTCATCTATCGAGGAGAGCTCATTGGAGTCCATTTGCGCATAGCAGCCTGTCGCCACAACGATTGTGCGTGGAGACTTTGATAGGGCCGCACGAATGTCATGCCGCGCTTTTTGCTCGGCCTTGGAGGTCACCGTACAAGTATTCACGATATAGAGATCGGCAACATCATGAAATGGGACAATCTCCATACCCACAGCCAGAAATTTATCCGCAATGGATTCGGTCTCAAGCTGATTGAGCTTGCAGCCTAGAGTTTGAAATGCTACACGCAAAACTGCCATTCGAAATTTCCCCCGCCCTCAATCCTCAATCTTAGCTAGCATACGCGATTTTCCAGTCAGAGCGTCTTCTAGGGTTGGATTTAGACTTACAGCCTGGTCGTATGCCTTCAGGGCAGCAAGGTAGCGCGAGGTTTTTTCTCTTACCCACCCAAGGCGCGCCCACCATCGGGCATTGCTGGGGTTATACTGCAAGGCAGTACTGAACGCGATATCCGCATGGTTGAATTTGACCATCCGCACAAAAAGCTCACCGCACAGATAAAAGCTAAGAGCAGACTTACTTCCTTCGGGGAATTTAGCTAGATATTCCTGAAGATTTGCGAGCGCAGCTTCGTTCTCGCCAAGATAATATTGAGCTTCGCCTAATGCTTGGACAAGGCGCGGATCCTTGAACATAGCATAGCCTCGCTGTGCTATATCCTTGGCTTTTGCGTATTCCTTTAAGGCATTGAGACTCCACGCAAGGCCTATGTAAGCATCGACATCTTGAGGATTTTTCTTGATTGCCTGTGGGGCAAGAAGAGCGACATCATTATGCTTTCCTTCTTGGCTCATGCGGAGCAGGTCAGAGCCCGTCATGCCAGACGGGACATTTATCGAAGAAGATGCAGCCTGGGAAAAGAGCCCCGAAATCAGAACAAAGAGAAAAAGCAATTCGAAAGCAACTGTTCTGCCAGTCATCCTGGCTGTCTTATTGGCTGCCCAGATCATGAGGCGATAACCGTTGTCCCTTTGAAAAAGCAATTTGGCGAAAGATAGATGTCTGGAGCAACCAAGCGCCCTTCTACATGCCCCCAATCGAGCACGGCAATAAGGGAATCAGCACTGATATCACCATACACCTTTCCACGAATCACAACTGTTGCCGCATGAATTGTCGATCGCACCTCGGCTTGCTCGGTGATATATAGTTCGGCATTGCAATTGATATTGCCGCTCACTTTCCCCTTTATCATCAGGGATTTCGAGGATTCGATATCTCCCTCGAATTCTATCTCGGAGCCGATTACGGTATCTACTTCTTCCTCATCGACCACGCTAAGCTTTACTTCTTCAGCCATCTTGCCAATATGATAGAGAATTACGCTAATCTCAGCAAGAAGTAGGAGGCGTTTATCTATACTGTAATTTTCTATATACTGCAAAAAGCTCGTCTGGTGTAAGAGCCTCCGCGCGGATAGAAGGTTCGATTCCAAGCTCCTCGAGAATTCCTTGCAATTGCCTATCGATTTTCGCTTCGTCTAAAAAAGGAGAGTGTTGCTTAATCCAAAAGCCTAAGGTGTTTCGCAGCGTTTTCCTTCGAGAAGAAAAAGCCGCCCGCACAAAATCCAAAAAATCCTTACGCTCCGAGGCTGATATCTTGGATATCAAGGTATTCTTCGGAATAAGCTGAATGACTGAGCTTGTCACTCGTGGTCTCGGCCAAAAAGCACTTGAGCCAATATCGAAAAGAATGCGAACATCGCATACCAAAGTGCAAAGCACGCTGAGCGAGGAATAATCCTTTGTCCCTGGACCGGCTATCATTCGGTGTGCGGCCTCTTTTTGAAGAGTAAAAACCATACGCTGCGGCAAGAATTCCATCTCAAGAATATCTGAAATGATAGCAAATGCAGAATTGTATGGTAGATTTCCAAATATACGCGCAGGCAAGTCCTTCTGTGAACACAATGTTTTTAATACATCCCCTTTTACAATACAAAAATTTTCATGTTCTGAAAAAAGGCTCTTGAGTACCCTCACAAATCCATAATCAATTTCGAAGGCTGTGAGTCGTACTCTTTCTTCGAGAAGAAAGATAGTCATTGCGCCGATACCAGGGCCAATCTCCCATACCTGCATGCCCTCTTCTAACTCTAGTGCTTTTACAATGCGGTTGCGCACCGAGCGGTCTATGAGAAAGTTTTGTCCTAGACGCTTGCTAACGGCAAGCCCATTCTGCTCGAGAAAAGCCCGAATCGAAGCGGGAGAATCGTAATTCAGTTTATCCTGGCTCATAGACTTATCTAAGCTCCAATTCTTAAGCTCTCTGCCCTATCGATATCATTTTGGCAGATTCGAGCATCATGAGCATGCTTTGGGTCTTATTCTGGTGGATCTAACAAAATAAGCATGCTTTTTAAGCCCAAAAATGATGTGCGCTGATGAAGCACTTTGGTTTTCTGCCGCGATTTCCTCCAGCTCACCCATGGAATAGCATAAATCAGAGCAATAAGCGAAACAATGAGTAAAGAGGCAAGGATCCTGCCTATTGGCGCAATACCTGCTTTGAAGATAGGGAAAGCCGCGCCCGATGCAAGAATCCATGCAAGAACAGAATGCAAGACCTCCAATAATGGTGCAGTTATCCGCACTATAACAGGCAAAAAAATTGCTAAAAGTGCGCCAGCCAAAGCGATCCACATAAAAACAAGCATGACCGGCGCAGCAGCCGTCGCTGCAAAGATACCAGCAGGAATGAAGGTTCCAAATGTCAAAAGCGATACTGGAGCAGTTCCACATACAGCAGCTAAAGATGCCGAAAATGCCCTAGCTAGCGAATCTGGCAGCCAATGCCTTAGAATAATCAAAAATCGGGCACTAAATGCCATAAGTCCCGCCATAGCACTAAAAGAATAAATACTCGAAAGAGAATTGATCGAACCTGGGTTGAACAGAGCGAGCAGCAGCGATGCCAGCGAAAGAAGCGCAAAACCCGACTGCGGTCTATCCATTTCTCTGGCTATCTCCGCGCAGCTAAGCATAAAGACAGATCTCAATAGTGAGGGTCCAGGCCCAGCAAGCCATACAAAAAACCAAGCAAAAGCCAAGGATAGCCTCCGCACCATCTTTTCTTTTCGGATAATGCGTCGACCAAGAAGAGACACGAGCCCGCAGATTATCGAGAGGTGCTGGCCCGAGAGCGCAAGAAGATGCGCACAGCCTGCAGCCTGAAAGAGCTCTTTGAACTCGCTGTCCAGCTCATCCTTAACTCCTAGGAGTAAGGCCTGGGCAAGGGCGCCTGCTTTGCCTGCTGCTATCGAGATGCTCTCGGCAAAACGACCTGTAACGATTGCCCGAAACCTTGCGGGGCCAGAGGCCCAACCCTTCCACTTCAGCTTGGACGCATCGACCCATAAAAAATCGCCAGTTCTAAGCGACTCCGCGCGAATCAGGCTGCCAGCACAAAATCGAGCGCCTGCGCCTGAGAACATGACTTGAGAGAACAATGGCCGCTTCCAATCGCTGCGGATGCGCATATTTGGTCCGACATATTCCGCCGCCTGTACTTTGAGTGTAAGCATACGGTTCTTTCGCGCTGTGGTCTGCGAATCCAAGACGAGCACTCCTTCGAGCGCCTCGATTCGCAGGTAGGTCGGCGCTGCTACGGCTGCTATAGGGGCTGCTGCCAGAACTGGCGCTGCAGGGGTAGTGGATGCTGGAGCTGGCGCTG
Source organism: Spirochaetota bacterium (assembly GCA_022704665.1). Lineage (GTDB taxonomy): Bacteria > Spirochaetota > Spirochaetia > Treponematales > Rectinemataceae > Rectinema. Next base: position 43,685 of record JAKJFY010000008.1, read on the forward strand.
CCAGCGCCGCTATTGCTGGCGTCTGCACTGCAGGGGTCGCCTCTTTAGATGCCGCTGTTGCCTGTTCCGCTGGGGCAAAAAAACTCGCTTCCTGATCTTGAAATCGAAGCACGCCTGCGCTGAGCGCAAGACCCATTGATAAGGCGCTCCAGAACAAAAACTTGCTTTTGATGTTTCTTGTAAATGGAGCCGAGATGATTTCAAAGCTCTGTTTTGCTCCTATGCATTTTCCACTTATGCCAATGAACTCCAACCAGGCCAACGCAAATGCATTCAAGACGAAAGCAAGCACTAGCTGTAAACTACCTGAACCTATTCTGGAATACGAGCCCATTCTAAGGCTGTCTAATCCAATGGCCTTCAAGCCAAGCCCAATCCACAATCCAAGCGCTGTAAAACAGCTAGCAGGCACCTTTTGCAGACTATAGCGCCACAAAATCCGCATTCGCACTCTAGTGCATCTAAGACACTTAAGGAACAAACTCCCCACCTCGTTTCTCTCTTTATCAATACGCATGGAAATTCACTTTTTGCTTCAAAATGCGATGACAGAGAACACGATTCGTAGTAGTGTTGAGTCAATAACATGATCGACCTTTCTCCCAAGCGAATTTCCGCCTATGGAACGATTCTTTTCGTCTATGCGACCGTCTGGGCTGATATTATCCTTGGAATACCCGAACCAACGGCATTTTCAACCGCTTGGTTTATCCTTAGCTTTCTAAAAAATAGTATTAGAATCGGATTTATGCTCTATGTCTCTTCTCAACTATCGATTTTCGCAAACAATGATTGGAAAAAGGTACTCTTGCACCTTCCGACGAAACAAGAAATCACCAGAGCTTTTTTAGTGACATTCTCTAGTCTCGGATGCGCAGCTGTAGGGGCATTGGCGGCGTGGCTTGGCAAGCTATCGAATCCTATCTTCGAATTTTTGCCGCAAAGATCGATATTATCTCTTCTTCCATTTTTGCTGCTTTCGAGCATTTCGGTGGGTTACGCGGAAGAACTATTCTTCCGATTCTTCCTTATCGATGCGCTTACGGAAGCTGGCACAGCTCTAAATACCGCATCCATCGTCTCGATGCTTATCTTCTCGATCTCTCACTATGTACAGGGAATTGTCGGGATTGCATTCGCCGGAGCACTGGCTGCTCTATACACAAGCCTGCGATTTCGCGGTTATGGAATACACTCTCTTGCGCTTGGACATGCGCTATATGACGCTGCTATCCTAGTATTTGTTCTTTCTTGATTGTCTAGGTTGAGCCTATGTACTGGCTTGTCGATAATATTGATGACTAGCAGGAGATTTTGCCATGAAGCCAGAAATTAAAACCATCAATGACCTCCTAGACGCGCTCAATATTTTATCGACGCGAGCATGGACGCCGAAGGAACTCTCGAGAGCAATAGAACAAGCTTTATCCACTCTCCCGCGATCGGTAATCGAGATAATGATTGGACTCGCTGCAGAAAAACTTAGCTCCAACTCATTGCGTGGGCCTCTGGTCATAGCGACTTATAGCAGTGTACTCCTCCAGCAATACGATGGAACACCTCTCACGCTCTCCGAGTGGCGAGAGCTGCGCGATCTGGTTTCCGACTGCGCCGATGAGCTCGATATGGAGATCATTACATACGCAATGTCGCTTATAATGGATTACGGTGCGCTGTAAAAAGGATGAGAAATCTGCGATTTTTTTCTAAGACCATCCTGGTTGTTCTGATACTTTCTTTCATTTTTGGGACAGCAGCGACTCTCCCACTTGGCGCTTTCGATCCAGATGCGTCCTATTCTGAGAGCTCGGGAGAGACTTTTCCCACCAGCGAGCCAGAGGCTCCTCAATCTGCCTCGATTTTGGAACCCGAGATGGCAAAAACTCCGGAATCTATGCCCCCAGAGATCTTAGATCCTGAGCCTTCAAAAAATCTTGAGATTGTGCCTTCCTTGCCTCCGCCTCTTTTTCTCCCAATATTGACCGATCCCTCCGACCCATCGGGTTTTTTCTTTGCGGCCGAGAAAATGCGCACCCAAGCTTCAGAGCAAAAAATAGCTCTCGCGGAAGATCAGCAAGAACTCCTAGAATGGATGTATGAGATCGCATTTCGATTCGCAAAGAATCCAGCGGGTCAAGAGGCAGGAAAATCTTTGCTCAAGCTCTTATCCGGCCAAAAAAGACTTAACGAAGCCGCTGCTATAGCGCGAGAGTGGATTCAAGCATTCGGGCCCGACTGGAACATCTATCGCAGCCTTTATGATTGCCTTATGGCGCAGAATTCGCCGCAAGATGCCATTAATATCGTAGCCGAAATATCCAAAACCATGCCATCTGCAGCCAAAAACCGCTCCACAGAGCTCTCCTGGATGGAATACAACGCTCGGGCATCGATGCAGGATTACTCATGGGCCTCAAATGGCCCTCCATACATCAGAACTCGAACACCTGACAGCTATATCGCCAAGATCTACAGGCTCTATGCGGCGGTGCCAAATGTGCCTCAGAATCTTGCATATCTTGCCCTATTCCGAGCGGCGGCCACCGAAAAAAATTATGCCGAGGCTGTAGCCAATGCCCTGCCTATTCTGCCTGCCTTCTCTGCACCCGATACCATGCGCCAGTGGATAACCGAACTTGGACGCAGCTTTTATGGCGCAGGAGCCTGGAAAGAAGGCATTGCCTTCTTCTCTGAAACGCTGAATCTTCCTATCGTTAACAGCGAAGGAGTCTATAGTGGAAGAAATAGTGAGGCAAGCTCAGAGACTGAAGTAGATGCTAAGGCAGATAATGAGGTAGATGGTCAGGCACATGCTAAGCCAGATGCTGAGGTAAGTAATGAGCCGCATGCTGAGTCTGACACTGAGGTAAGTAATGAGCCGCATGCTAACGAAAATACTGAAGTAAATAATGAATCGCATGCTGAGGCTGATTCTGGGCTAGATGCTGAGATCGCCACCCAAAAGAATACCAATAAAGAGCTCCCAAGTACCAAGGACAAACCAGACTCGAAGCCCCAACTGCCTCCGCTAGACCGCGAACAAATTCCCTCTGAGAATTCCTGGGTCATGGCCTTTCACTTAGCGAGAATGTATCAAGGACTGGAACAGAATCAAACTGCCGCAAGCCTCTTCATCGAGCTGGTACCTATCTCCTTTTCCGCCGAAGATTCGGACTCTGCGCTATGGTATTGGCTGGATATCACAATGAAATCGATTGCGGCAACGGGTACAATCCTCGATGATCTCGGGGAAGAAGACGCAAATGCATTGCATGCAAAGCGCGCCCTCGAAATCTCTGCGCTCTCGCAAGCCGCGGCTCTCTGGAAAAGCCCTTCTTATTTCGAGGATATCGCATCGGAATACATGCGCCAATTGCTTCGAGAAGGAGCATGGAATGATGTAGTTCGGCTCTGCACTCTCATGAGCCAGAAATTGACGGGTGCTATGCGCGGGCCCTTGCTCTATATCTCAGGAAGGCTCTTCGAGACAGGCCGAGCGAATGTCGATTTGGCTCTGAATAGCGCAAATTTTTACTACGAAATGCTTATTCGAGATGGAGGAATCGAAGAGCACTATCGCACACTTGCATCATGGCGATTGGGCATCGAACCACCGCTGCTTGCCAATCTCCCTATACTTGGAACCGATTTCGATCTCGAATCTGCAGTTGCAGGCCTTTGCCAAAACTCTATAGAGTCGGCCGTCGACGATGGAAAACTCAAGGATGTGCTCGATTTCATAGGCCAATCCCTGGATTATGGCCTCGAGACATTGGCCTCGGAGCAGATCGCAGCGCTATCTCCTTATAGCACAGACTCGCTCTTGTGGCTTGCCATGAAATTCCTACAGCACGAGCAGTATTATCCCGCTTTACGGATCGGGAGGGAGGCTCTAGGCCGCAAATCCTTCGATAAACCGGAAATAGGTTATGCCCTGGTCTACCCGCGAGCTTGGCCAGAGCACTTCAGCGAAATCACGGCGCCCCGAGGAATAGCAGAGCCGCTCGCCTATGCCATTGTGCGCTCAGAGAGTCTCTTTAATCAGCGCGCGGTCTCGCGCTCCGGAGCAATGGGCTTAAGCCAACTCTTGCCCAGCACTGCCGCGGAGACCGCCAAAGGGCTCAAAATGAATCAATACGCACTCTTCGATCCAAAAGACAATCTGACTATTGGCCTTACATATTATGGCTATATGCTAGAGCGATTCGATCGCAAGCCAACGCGAGCCATCGCCGCATATAATGCTGGCCCAACGCGAATGGCCCAGTGGGTTCGAGATTGGGGAAACATAGAAGATGATATACTCATCGAGCTATACCCGATAGCCGAACCGCGTCAGTACACGAAGAACATAACCTCAGCGGCTCTCTGCTATGGCAAGATGTACTATGGGATCTCCGCAAAGGACATGCTGGACTTTATCTATGGCATAAAACCCTTGCCAGAACCTACCCAAGAGTCTCCAATTTCACCTGAAACCACATGCGCTGCCCCTGTTGCCGCCCCAGCTTCGCCAACATCTCTCAGCTTGGAACCTTCTTGTTCCTCGACGCCCGATACAGGCGGTCATTTATAGCACGACCAAGGCCAGCGTCCGGTACGCGCTCCGCATAGATGGCGGCAAGGCCAGCCTCATCCAGATCATGCAATAGCGAAAAAAGACGTGCGGTAGCCTCGCGCATATCTCCTTCTTCTGAAAGAATTTGCACCGCATCGAAAAGACCACTGTCCCGAAGAACCTGAGCTCGGCGGTCATTGAAAGCGAGAGCTATGCAGGGGTGAAGAATCCCTTTGCGTTTTGCCGCCTCTGGTAAACTTTCTTCATCGAAGAGAAAGAGAGGCGTCGAGGGCGCATAGTGGCTCGAGCTCTGGCCTGGGCTTTTTTGAGATGGGCTCTCGGGGCTTTTCTTGAGGTGATTCTGCTTTTTCTCGCAGCTTTTGAGAGATTGAGCCGCGCCCTGTGTTTCGGCATGCTCAAAGCCATGTTCGAAAAGAAGCATATCCTTCTCTCCAGCGCCCTCCAAACCTTCATCGACAGAAGGCTCATCGTGCCCTGGAATATCGACCAGCCCGATCAGCTCCTCGATGCGCTCGAGCGGCATACCACCTGGCCTCAAGAGCGCAGGGCGCTCACCTGTCATATCGATCACCGTGGATTCAACGCCTACATCGCATGGCCCGCCATCGACGATATAATCTATGCTCTCTCCCAACATATCTATGACATGCAATGCAGTGGTGGGCGAAAGATACCCAAAAGGATTGGCGCTCGGCGCGGCTATCGGTATCTTTGCCAGCTCGATGATCCGCCGCGCAACCGGATGGCTTGGAAATCGCACCGCAACGGTGGAGAGCCCAGCCGTAACTATGTCCGGCACCTCACGGCGTTTTGGAAGGATAATAGTCAGAGGCCCCGGCCAGAGCCGGCGAGCGAGCCTCCAAGCGTTTTCGGGCACTTCCTCGGCCAGCATCAATATATCCTCGAGCCGCGCGATGTGCACAATGAGAGGATCGAAGGTTGGCCGCGCCTTTGCCTCGAAAATGCGAGCTACGGCCCGTTCATCGAAGGCATTTGCCCCAAGTCCATAGACCGTCTCTGTAGGAAAGGCGACAAGCTTTCCTTCGCGGAGCGCTTGGGCAGCCACAATGAGGTCGGCCTCTGATGCAGAGAGCAGTTTCATAGGATGCAATAGTATGGTTTATGGGTTCTTATGACAATACAGGTGCGAAGATCGCTCATAGTGTTACGAAGCTTTGCTTAGTGTTACGAAGCTTTGACTTGGCAATTGATACCGCGACTATGAATGCTTTGAGTCCTTAAGGCAGGATTCGCACACAAGGCACATAGCAAGCCTGGCCGCACCATTCAGCGACATTGCGGGCTGCGGCTTCGAGGTCACTCTCATCATTGCGAGGCGCATAGATAACGACGATCGCATTGTGGGCTCCCTCAAAGAGCTTCGTCGGCATGGAGTCGCGCACTGGGTTAGCGATGGGAACACCGCGAGATTTGAAATCGCTAAAATCTCGTGGAGAGGCAGCTGAACCCTCGATTTTCCCTTGGTGCTCACCAGGCAATGCCAGCGCACATATGCAGAGTAGGTCTTCAAGATCGATAATCTGTCCAGATGTATTGAATATATATTCCTCATTGGGCGCACCCAATCGAGCTAAGAAGCGTGGGCCCGCTTTGTCGCCATCGAAGATGCTCATCGGGTAAAGATATTTAAGGCTTGCAAGATTGACTGCGTCCACAAAAAAATTCACCATAGGGAAATCGTCATCGATTGCAGCCTGCAAAAGGTATTCCGAAGAAGGCTTTGCGCGTCCTGCTGGCTTGTAATTTCCATTTCTCAGCATATCGCGCACCGCTTTCTTGCGCATATCGAGTAAGGAGGAAGACCAAGCGCAAATTTCGCGCAGTGTCTCCTTGGCACGCGTGGGAGCGTAGTCGGAATTTTGTGCGGTTTTGAAAGATGCAGTCTGCCAGTCCAGGTCTTTGAGCTCCACTATAGCGAACCGCACCTTTTCGAGGCGGGAATCTGCATCGATCGCAATGTCGATATCCATGGCGCTTCATTTTAGCAAGCGCCCGCAATAGACTCAATTGCCCAACTTGCGTTGACTTTTTCGCGCTGTTCTGATAGATTCGTGGAGCGCTGCATAGCAGCCAGTACGAAATGTCGGGCCCTTAGCTCAGTTGGTCAGAGCTGCGGACTCATAATCCGTAGGTCGCTGGTTCAAGTCCAGCAGGGCCCAAAATCAAATTGCTTTTGACTTTGTTTTTCTTTTTAATTTCCGCTTACAAACGGTTTTAGGATTCTAGTAGAAAAGATGAAAACGATACCTCGACAAGATGATCAGGATTTTGCAGGATGTACAGGATAATAACCTTAAAGAGAGGGCAAAAAGCGATATGAATGAGAACACAATATATAGCGATGCGCCGAACGATATAGGGGAAATACTTAAAAACGGGAAGAGGATCGATGACTTTCTTCCACCACCTGATCAATTGCAGAAGCGAGTACCAAAGGTCAAAGTGACAATCGCCTTGAGTCAGCAGAGTGTAGAATTTTTCAAAAAAGCTGCAAAGAAAAATAATTTAAAATATCAGACAATGATAAATGAAGTGCTCGATAAGTATGTGGAGAAATATTCTGATATAATTTAATGAAGCTAGATAGAAGCTCACATTACTACTCCGCCTTGAGCTCAACAATGGAAGTTTATGAAAGACAAAACAACAAAGATAACTGCGAAAGAGACTAAAGCTAAAGAATGGGAAGATGAAGGGTCCCTTGTCCTTTAAAACAGATGTATTGCGCATGGAATAGAACCAAAGAGCTATTGCTATACAAGTTCGTAACTTACTTAAAATTTATTTCCCTAGGCGTTTAACGAAGCTAAAGAGCTAATCTGCTTTATCATTCGCGAATACAATACAATACTCTTAAAACCTGATCGAGCGATAAATTTATATATCTTTCACAATGGAAACCTGAGAGATTCTCGCGATCCTCGTCCTAATCTCCGAGGTCCTACGAGATGTGCGCCTCCCTAAGGAGGCGCATCGCATTGGTCTTTTTCAATTGATTATTTGATAATCCCTTGTTTTTTCAGTCTATCGATGTTGAGCGACTGATTATAAGGAACATCGAGCTTCCCTTCATTCACGAGATCAATTACGTATTGGCGATAGGGAGATGAAAGATCGACTCCAACTATCTTCCAGTTGTTATCAACGGATGGATAAATTGTCCCTTTTTCTTTGATATAGGCGACAAGCATATCGCGAATTGAATTTGGCGATTCCCATTCGGGTTTCCCAGCGACAAGTTTTTCTGCTTTCAGCGCTGAGGAATATCGATAATTATTCACCGCGAGCGTCAATTTCTCATCATCTCGTAACGGGGCTCCTTTGTACATCACATTAACAATGCGTTGTCCGGCTGGCTTCGATAGATCAATCTCATAATCAACACCGGCAAACATGTCATAAAGGTAACCAGGTTTTTCTGGGTCAAAACTTATGGAAATATCTCCTGGAACCCACTGATTATAGCAAGATGCCGACCACTCCATATATTTCTTTAGCTCAGCGCCGGTTATTGGTACGCGATAGAGTGTATTATCGAATTTATAAATTCCAAAAATCGTCCCATAATTTATGTTTCCTTCTGGTATATCGCTTGTATCAGAGAATAGAGCAGCTGCAGATACATCTGCTCCTGAATTGAGCAATTGGACTGTGTTAATAAGATCCATGACAGCAGTATCTCGTAGCTTCCCCTCTGGTATTCCTCTTATCTCGTTCTTTGGCTGAAAATCAGCGGCAGCAACGCCAAAAACACCGCCTGCAAAAGTCTTATCGCCCGATGAGGTATCACTTGTAATGAAATTGCGGGTCGTTTCATGAGCTTCGATAATCGAAGAATTCTTGCGTATTAGATCGCTAGGCTGATAATTTGCCATATCGACAACTTCTACCGATCTAGAAATGACTTTCTTCTTCTCATCTAATCCGATATCGAAGCGAACGACATCTCGCCCTGAATTGCGCGCTTCACCAACAACGGTAGTACCAATAGTCTGGGCCAATTTGGTATGAGTATGCCCAATCAAGAGTGCATCGATTTCTGGACAAAGCTCGAAAATTTTCATAGCTCCATCCGATCCATTTTCTTCATCATATTCAGGGTAAAGTCCTACATGGGCCGAAACCACGATTATATCAACTTTATTCTTGATTACATCGATAGTTTTTCTACATGCTTGCGCTACGGGTGCAAATACCAACGAATCTACTTTGTTTGCATCCCATCGAGGTATATTGGGATTGGTAAGGCCAATAATACCAATTTTTATGCCATCCCGCTCAATTATTGTATAGGGAAGAGCAGCCATTGTGCCATCTTTGCGCGCCATATTTGCCGCAAGAATAGGAAAGTCTGCAAGAGCTTGAATCCTCTCCACCAATCCAATCCCAAAATTGAATTCATGATTTCCCAACGTCATGCTATCGTATTTCATCTCATTCATTGCAGTAATGAGAGGATGGGGTCCCGAGCGCTTATTGTATATGTCATCGGTCAAAATAGTACCTTGAATAGCATCCCCATTGTCGATAAGGATGACATTTGGAGACTCGGCGCGCACTTTTTGAACATATGTGGCAATTCTCGCCATTCCATTATTGGTTGTTTCTTTATTGTCTTCATAGCTGAAACCCCAAATATTTCCATGAAGATCTGTGGTACCAAGGATAGTCAGGGTCCGCTGGATTATTGCTTGAGAAGCGACTTGTCCGCCCAGCGCCCCTATCCATAGGCTCAACAATAGTACAGCAAATACAATGGGTTTGAATCTCGACTTTTTCATGAATTGCATCCTCCTATTATTCTTTCTGCATTGGTATTCATATAATAACATTATACGTTTAACCTACTTGTCAAGATCACTTTATTAGTGTTACGAACCTTTGAAATAGCTTTGCTTAAGAATGAAACTTAGGCAAGAGCAAACTTAGGCAAATAGTTTGGCTTTTTCTGGAATGGTGTCATAACATTCTTCTTCCATATCCTCTCTAGAGTTGCTGTCAGGGTCAACCTAGAAAAAAATGCTCGTTCCTTAAACATCCTTCTAATTCCTTCCAGGATCTCCGCTTTTTCTATCCCCGCCATTTCTCCATGTACTCGCCTATCCCTTATCGATGCCTTAATCGAGTATCTCTTGAGATAGTTATGATTGATTAGATAAAGCACAAGCCGCGCCATACCATTGGATGCATTCCGCGTAAAACAGGCAGTTTCCCTCCGGTGATTCGCCTGATCCTTTCTTATCTCTCTATCAAGATAGTTCGAAGCAAACAGAGGATTCTGCTTTGTCCGAGGAAGAGTAGAGCTAACCGTGATTCTGCCGATCCTATGCTTGTCATCCTGTTTCTGAAAGAGCAATGAGGCATAGTAGGCCTGAGTATATTCCTTTTTCTCATCAGTGACGAGGATGAGTGGATGACCAGTCTTTGGAGGATAGATTGTCCCTAATGTTGTAAGAATATCCAAGAAGGTCCTTTGAATTGGCTTTTTCTCGAACTCTAGACCATGATAGAGAATTACTCTCTTCTTCTTTTGAGCATTCGTCATGATGCCGCAGCGCCGATGAGAGGCATGGCTTATGTCGAGTATATAACGTGAGTAGCTCGTGATGGCGATAGTGATCTCATTAGGGAAAAACTGGGAATGGTCAAAGCTGATAAATCCGTCTATACAGACATTCTCTTCGGTATTAACAAAGGGTAACATGGAAGAATGCAATGAAATAGCCTGTCTAGCAAGACGCTCCAAACGATTTTGTATAGTTGAACAACTAGACTTAAGAGCACGAGAGATTGCTCTTAAGCTTTCTGAGGAGACATGCCTATTTAGGATATCTTCATAGGAAATAAGCTTTTTAGCATAGTAGTCTATAGAGAAAGTCTGAGTAGAAAAGGTTTTATGGCAATAAAGGCAGCGGAACCGAGGTACTCTACCGAAAGTTTTTGTTGAGTGATATCCCGAGGGGATAAACCAATGGCCTCTAGCAAGCTCATGTAGAGAACACTTAGGATTAGGACAAAAGGGAAAGAAAACATAATTTCCTCCTATAGAGCTTTATGGATGATGCTCTGTAGGATAATACGCTAAAGAACACCTTTTTTGATTCAAAATATATCAAAGGTTTGAAACACTAACTAATATCTCTTGTTGACAGCTACGAAAACTCGATGTATCCTGTTTATATGCGATTTGGTGATGCACAAAGTTGCATTATGGCCTTAGCACGCTCAAGGCTTATGGCTTGCGGTTGCATTATGGCCTTAGCGCGCGTTACCGCGCTTTACGCTTATAGCTTGCTATTGCCTTATAGTCCCGGCATGCAAAGGAAGAGCAGCCCCCGCGCGACAAGGCTACCAAGTCAAGAAGGAGAGATAGATTGACAAACGGTCTAAAAAGAAATGTCGAAAGGCTCTTCGATGATAAGGGGCATGTCTTTTTATTGGCGCTCGATCATGCACAGAGTGGGGTAATGCCTGGGCTTGAAAACATTTCGAGCTTGATGGATAAGCTTGTTTCTGCGCCTCTCGATGGCTTTATATTAAATGTTGGCCTGGCAGGAAATCTCGCGCGCGCTCCTTTTCTTAGAAAAAAACTGGTATTGAGGACTTCCTTTGGGGCTTCGAGCCTTGCAAGTAGCTATCCGCAAGCGCATCTCAATCATGTGAGTCCTGAGACGGCGCTGGCTCTCGGTGCGGATGCCGTTCTCATGATGGCTGTCGTTGGCGGCGAGGATTACTACAGTCTACAGCCTCTTGCAGCTGATATAGATGGCTTCCATCAATATTCCATTCCGGTCGTGGTCGAGATAATCGCTGCGGAGTTCGGTAAGACCGCAACTTTCGATGTCCAATACAATGGCGCAAGAATTGCGGCTGAATTGGGGGCAGATGCGGTCAAGGTCTTCTATGTCGACGATTTCGAGAAAGTGATCGAATGTTGCCCAGTTCCTGCCATACTTGCAGGTGGCCCAAAGGATCGCGATATCAACACTGTAGCCAAACATGCGGTCGATTGCGGAGCGTGTGGATTTGCCTTTGGTAGAAATATTTTTCAGGCGGACGATCCTCTGGAAGTGATTAGGTCTTTGAGGGAGATTTTGGGATAGGGCTGGCAAAATAGGCGTTCGATTGGCTAGCGCCTTATAGGATAATAGCTCGTCGAAATAGGCGTTCGATTGGCTAGCGCCTTATAGGATGATAGCTCGTCGAAATATATGTTTGCCTGGCTAGCGCCTTATAGGACGATAGCTCGCCGGAACAGGCGTTTGACTAGCTAGCGCTTTATGGCATGAGAGCCCGCCAGAATAGGCATTTTATAGGGTGAGCGCTTAAGGTGAGCGCTTAAGAGGAGGATAGCTTTTGCGATGAAAACCGGGCCTGATATCTCCACGATATATAGGATAGCCCGATATTACTATGCGGATGGGCTTTCTCAAGAAGAAATAGCCACCAAGGAAGGCTTTTCACGCTCCCAGATTTCAAGGCTCCTGGAGAAGGCCAAATCGATGGGCATGGTAAGAATCACGCTTGTACCTCCGGAGAGTCAGCAAAGCGAAGAGTTGTCGGAGATTCTCGCCGAGATGATGGGGCTTAAGTCAGTCCTTGTGGTTCCGATAGCCAAGACCGCCAATCGAGATGAAATCGTCAGGGCGATAGCCACGCGAGCAGCCGATTTTCTTAGCGAACTATTGCCTTCCTTCAATGTCGTGGGGATCGGCTGGGGCAAGACCGTTTATGAGACCTCGATGCTACTATCTCGCCATAAGGGACAAAGCGATTATGATCGACAGAGCGGTTATAATCGACAAGGCAATCATGACGGACAGAGCAATCATATTGGACAGAGTAAGCATCTGTTCTTCGTGCCTCTTATCGGCCTTTCAGGAGACACCAACCCAAATCTGCAGATAAACACCATAATCGACCGTTTCAGCAGTACCTTTCAATCAAAAGGGCTGTTCATCAACCTATCGTCGGTGCGCGAAAAGGGCAGAGCGCTTTCCAATATCGAGGAGCATCGTATCCGCGCCCTACAAGAATACTGGAAGCAAGTCGAAGTCGCTGTCGTGGGGTTGGGAACTCCTCCTACATTTTCGATAAATATTCTCGATGAATTGCCGGAGAAATACAAAGAAGAGCTCAAAAAGAGCTCTTCTTGCGCCGATATTCTTGCCCAATTCTTCGACGAAAAGGGAACAATCTTTCACTCTGAGCATGAATACGATTTGGTCGCTTACGATATAAGAGACTTGTCCAATCTGCAGCGGTCGATCTGCCTGGCAGGGGGCGAGCTTAAGGTTCCGGGTATTATAGCGGCTGCTCAAGCGAGGTTCATAAGCGATTTTGTTACAGACGAGCAGACTGCCCTCGCGATTCTAAAACTTCTCCGTGAGGAAAAAACATGAAGGCACTTGTATATATGGGCATCAAACAGCTTGAACTTAAAGATGTCCCGGAGCCAAGCTCGGATTTTATCGTCAAAGTTCTTGGCTGCGGCATTTGCGGAACCGATCTCAAGACCTATCAGAAGGGACATCATCTCTTTTCTCCTCCTGCGATACTGGGGCATGAATTCTATGGTTTGGTCGAGAAGGCTCCCATAGGATGCGGCTACCTTGTAGGCGACAAGGTGGTGGTTGCGCCTTATGCAGAATGCGGCTTTTGCGACCTTTGCATGAGGGGTGCGGGATCTCTCTGCCCTAACAAGCATTATGTCGAAGGAGGGGCATTCTGCGAGCGGGTGGGGATAGCATTGGATTATATCGAGCAAGGCGTATTCCCTATCAAAGAGGCAGACGATGTCTACACTTTGGTCGAGCCTCTCGCCTGTGTGCTAAATGGATTCGAACAGCTCGATCTAAAGCCGACAAGCAGGGCTCTCGTGGTCGGGGCAGGACCCATGGGCGCTCTCTTTGCGATTCTTTTCATGGCAAAGGGCATACCGGTTGCGGTTGTCGAGCCCAGCGCGCAGAGAAGGGAGAGAATCGCATCATGGGGCATCGAGGTTTTCGAGCCCGACCATGCCAGCCGCTCAGGCCGAGCTGGCCAAGTGGAAAAAGGCCTCTATGATATCGTGATCATCGCCGTAAACAAAAAAGAGCTTGTAAGTGAATATATAAAGCTTGTAGCCGATGCAGGCACTGTCTTGATGTTCTCGGGGCTTTCGAGCGACGAAATAGTCGCCATCGATGCATATTCGATCCACTATCGACAGGTCTCTCTGAAAGGGAGCTTTGGGTATGCGCTCCGCCATTTCAAGGAAGCTCTCTCCTTGATCGAAGCGCATAAGGAGATGTTTTCAAAGATAATCACGCACCGTTATCCGCTAGAGCGCGGGAAAGAGGCATTCGACATGCTTGCCTCGGGCGAGGCATTGAAAATCGTGCTTAGGCCATAAGGGATTGAAGCATAAAGGTAATAAAGCACAAAGAGAAGCGGCATATAAAGAGGAATGGCATGAAAATCGGACTTATCATAGGATCTGCTTCGGGTAAGGGATACGCACCTGAAGCCATGATTTCGCTAGTCCCCCGTCTCCAATCTCATGATGTTGCTATATGCGCTGGCCCATTTGGATGCGACTCGCCTCCTTCCTCATGGTCGAGGCTGTCGACAGAAGCATCGGCGAGCTATGTGGAAAACCTGAGGAGTTCCGTGGCGAGCCTTCTGGATTGGGGCTCGGATATGCTCATCTGCATAGGTGGCGATGGGCTTGCCTCCTATGTGCTAGATGCGATTATAAGCCGAGGTAAAAAGCTGCCTCTTTTGGGCATTGGCTCTGGAACTATCAATGTTGGGCCCATAATCGCTTTTAGGACCGAAGACATTCCGATGCTCGACATCTCGAAGCTTTCTGTAAAGACAATAGATGCGGTCGAAGTCTCTGTCGATGGAAAACACCTCGCTTATGCACTGAACGATGCCATAATCGGCAATTCGTTTTTAGGCATGCTAGAGGGGCGCGTTGTCAATCTCTCCGCAAAAGCCCTTCTCGATTATGGCAGGAAACTGGAAATCGAGCCTTCTCCGCACATCGCGAGAAAAGATTTCTGTATAAGTAAAAATGGCCTTCGGATCGAAAATTCCATGCAAAAGCCCGCACAGATAATCGTCTCGCCGCTAAGAAAGCGCGAATTCTTTGCAAGAGCCATTGCGGGCGTACTCTGCAATGCCTCATACATGGATGGCGCCGCGGCTCTTGGGCTTTTCGACACGGTCATTGTGAGGGCGGCGACGCCTCTGCGTGGTTTCGAGAATATGGAGCTTTCCGAGCATCTGCTCTTTGGGCCAAAGGATTTTGTCGAAATAGAAGGGCTAAGCCGCGATGGCGATATCGTCGTAGACGGCAATCCCTTTCATAGAGAAGGCGAAGTCGTGAGCTTCAAACTTCGCATCGATGTAGCGGAAGTTCTAGTTCCTAGAGACCATAATTCAGAACCAGAGGGTGTCCTATGTCGGTAAAAAAGAAAAAGGGAGCGCAGGTATATAGCATCAAAAAGGAACAGCACAGGGCGGCGGCGATCTTTGTTACGCCTCTTCTCATTACGCTCATTCTACTGTTTTTGCTTCCTGTA
>JAKJFY010000089.1:0-4127 GCA_022704665.1 Spirochaetota bacterium
AAAAGCAGATTATCTGTGGTACCCGATATGGCAATGTCATGGCCTCGCGAGGTTCGGTGATTCCGCTTTTTATCGATCAGATCATGAGCGGTAAGCCCATCACGGTCACCGATCCAGAGATGACGCGGTTCATGCTCCACCTCGATGAGGCAGTGGAGCTTGTGGAGTATGCGTTTAGCCATGCGCATAATGGCGATATCTTTGTAAAGAAAGCACCTGCATGTACCTTAGCCGATCTTGCCGAGGCGCTCAAAGAGCTGCTCCATGCTGATAATGAAGTGCGAATTATCGGCACGCGGCATGGAGAGAAAGTCTACGAGACCCTCGTCAATCGCGAGGAGATGGCCAAGGCCCTCGATTGTGGAGACTACTATCGCATTCCTGCGGATACCCGCGATCTTAACTACGACAAGTACTTCAGTAATGGCGATGAAAAAGTAAAGGCAGTGGCCGAATATACGTCGCACAACACGCGCAGGCTCAATCTGGAAGAAACCAAAGAGCTTCTTTTAACGCTCGATTGTGTGCATGAAGCGCGCAAAGAGCGGGGCTTAGAATGAATGTCCTCGTAACCGGTGCGGCAGGCTTTGTGGGGCAGAATCTGCGTATCCGCTTGTCGAGAGAGAAAGAGTGCACCGTCTTTCCTTTTGACGTGGCCAATACAGACTCTGAGCTCTTTGAGTTTTTGGCCAAAGCCGATCGAATCGTGCACCTGGCGGGGATCAATAGGCCGCTAAATCCTTCTGAATTCATGGCTGGCAATCTAGGACTCACTTCGACCATTGCAGATGCGCTTGAGAAAATGCGGCGGCCAGTTCCCATTATTTTTTCTTCATCGATTCAGGCTGAGCTCGAGAACGACTATGGCAAAAGTAAACGCGCAGCTGAAGAGCGATTAAAGCTCTATAGCGAAAGAACCGGCGCTCCAGTGCGTATCTTCCGCTTTGCGAATATCTTTGGCAAATGGTGTAAGCCAAATTACAATTCAGCAGTAGCAACCTTTTGTTTTAATATTGCGCATGGCCTTCCTATTACGATTCATGATCCAGAGGCGCCTTTACGACTCATCTATATCGACGATGTGGTAGATGCCATTGTTCGTGAGCTTACTTCAGAGTTACAGGGATTTTCCTATGCCAATGCCGAGCCAGTCTATGCGTCAACCGTTGGCAAGGTTGCCGCAATGATTCAAGATATCCACGAGAAACGCCAAAAAGGCTTTATTGGAGATTATTCGGATTCATTCTATAAAAAGCTCGCCACGACATACCTGAGCTATGTCGATATTCCAAGCCTTGCCACAGCGCCGGAACTAAAACGCGATGAGCGTGGCTGGCTATTTGAGCTCATAAAGTCAGAAAAAGCGGGACAGATTTTCATCTCCACCACAAAGCCAGGCAAAAAGCGAGGCAACCACTATCACGACACAAAAGTGGAGAAATTCTGCCTTATCAAAGGCAAGGCGCGGATATCCTTGCGGAAGGTCGATAGCACAGCACGCTATGACCTCGAGGTCGATGAGCAAACCATACAGATTGTTGATATCCCTCCCGGCTACACTCATTCAATTGAGAATACAGGGACTGAAGACTGCATCGTGCTTTTTTGGGCTAACGAGGTCATGGATCCAGCGCATCCGGACACCTATCGGCTGGAGGTTTGAATGAAGGATAAACTCAAGCTGATAACCATACTCGGGACGCGCCCAGAGATTATCCGTCTTTCCGAAGTGATCCGTGCCTGCGATACATATTTTGATCATATGCTTGTCCATACTGGTCAGAACTGGGACTATACGCTCAATGAGATTTTCTTTAAGGACTTAGAGCTCAGGGCGCCCGACCGCTACCTCAATGTTGTTGGAGACGACCTCGGCGAGACGATGGGGAATATTATTGCGGCATCGTACAAACTGCTATCAGAAGAAAAGCCCGACGCGCTCCTTGTGTTAGGGGACACGAATTCAGCCTTATGTGCGATTCCTGCAAAGCGCCTCAAGATTCCCATTTTCCATATGGAAGCCGGCAATCGCTGCTTCGACCAAAATGTGCCTGAAGAGATCAATCGCAAGATTGTCGACCATATTGCGGACATCAATCTCCCCTATACTGAGCATTCGCGTCGCTATCTACTTTCAGAAGGTATCCGCAAAGAACACATCTTTGTGACTGGCTCACCGATGACAGAGGTAATTGAGCGCAACAGAGCTAAAATCGAAGCCTCAAAGGCGCTCGAAGAATACGGCGTTGAGAAGAAAAAGTACTTTGTGCTTTCGATGCATCGCGAAGAGAATATCGATATCGAGTATAAGTTTAACGAGCTTGTCAGCGCGCTCAATAGTCTTGCAGAAACCTATGGCCTTCCCATCGTCTTTTCGACGCACCCACGCACGTGGAAACGCCTTGAAGCAAACCACGTGTCGCTCAATCCGCTCATCCGCAACGTGAAGCCCCTGGGCTTTACAGATTATTGCCGCTTACAGTGCGACGCTCTGTGTGTCATCTCAGATTCAGGAACCTTGAGCGAAGAATCTGCAATCTTGAGGTTCCCTGCGGTGCTATTGCGCAACTCCACCGAGCGGCCAGAAGTCCTCGATAAGGGCACGATCGTGATTGGAGGCTATACCGCAGAGAGCCTTTTACAGTCGGTTGCCCTCGCAATCAGCTCCTTTGATGGGGAAGATCATAGGCCGAAAGACTACTGCGATAATAATGTTTCGCAGAAGGTTGTGAAGATAGTTCAGAGCTACGTACCTATCATAAATCAGATCATATGGAATAAACGTAGATTTATGGAAAAAGAATGAAAAATATATGCGTTTTGACTGAATATTTTTATCCCGACGATTCTGGGAGTAGCCCAACTTTTATATCGAAGTTGATTAAGAGTACAACAATAAGTAATCAAAGTATAGGTTTCGACATATTTACAACAAACCGTCTTTATAGACAAAAAAGGATTTTGCCAAAAAAAGAGATCTGGGATTCAATTATTATCCACAGAGTTAACCTGCCAAGCCCACAGAATAGGAATGTAGTTTTTAGATATATAAATAATCTCATATTCAATTTTTATGCGCTATCTTATTTGTTATTTACATCTAGAAAAAAATATGATCTGATAATTATTACATCAAATCCTCCTTTATCAGCACATGTAGCATATTTATATAAAAAGATAGTTAAAATTCCATACATATATTTAATATGGGACTTGTATCCAGATATATTAGATGCGATGAGAATTGTTAATCAAACAAATATCATATTTATTTTATTTAAATACTTTCAGAAAAAATGGATTATAGGTGCAAGAAATATAATTTGTTTAGGTAGTACAATGAGAAATCTTATATCAATCAGATACAAAATAGATATAGGTAATATAGTTGAGCTGAATAGTTGGTCAAATATAGAAGAGATAACAAATAATAAACAAAAAGAATTCCCTCATAAAAACAAAGGGTCTTTTGAGGTACTATATGCAGGTAATCTTGGACTAGCCCAAGACATTGATAGCATCCTAGAAGCTGCGAAGCTTATTCAAGAAAGAGATTCGCAAATTGTCTTTCATATTATAGGAGATGGCTATAAAAAGGATCAAATTTCTAGGAGAATTATTCTTGAAAAAATAGGCAATGTAATACTTGATAATTTTGTATATGGTGCAGAATATTACGATGTCTTAGAAAAGGCTGATGTTTGTCTAGTATTATTGGAGAAAGGTCTCGAAGGGTTGGCTGTCCCAAGCAAGACATATAGCATAATGAATTCAGGAAAGCCTATTATTTCCTTAGCTGGTCTGAACTCAGAAATTTCCCATATTATTAATAAATATAAATGCGGCATAGCGTTAAATTATGGCGATGTAGATGGAATTGTAGATTCAATAATAAAATTGAAGAATAACAGGATGTTATTGGAAGAATATTCTAAGAATGCTTCAGATGCGTATAATTCAAATTATTCTTTTCATATTGTTAAAGATAAATTTGAAGCTATTTTGATTTCAGCCCTTGGGTAAGGAGGGATTCAGTATGGATTGGAAAGTACAGCTTTTTAAGCTCAATTACGATGAGCGCGAATATAATGCGGTGCTGGAGACACTCAAATCCGGCTGGATTACGA
>JAKJFY010000090.1:0-3989 GCA_022704665.1 Spirochaetota bacterium
AAGTCACGCCATTGCATATTCCCCACATGCCCATTGTTGCAATAAAAGGTGGAACATTAAAGCGGGTGACCAAAATACCATTGCCTAATCCTGGCAAAATCGCAACACAAAGAGCCACAGCGCTTCCAATCACCACAACCCATGCAAGAGAAAGATTGCTGTTTGACAGCACTTGCATAACCTTGGCACCAAGCACCGATGAAAGGCCATAGACATAGCCGATTGAAAGATCGATGCCTCCAGTAGTAACCACCAAGGTCTCCGCGGCCGCAAGCAAAAAGGTTCCTGTTGAAAGATGAATAATATTTTGGAAATTTGCGATATCAAAAAATCCTGAGCCCGTAAAGCTAAAAATGACGATCATAATGATAAGAAAAAGCATGGCCCAATTTCGTGCAGTAAATTGACCAATTGGAGTTTGAAAAAAACTCAAGCTCGTGCTTCTTGGCTTAGTAGATTCACTTTGCATCATGCTATCCCCTGGATTTCGTGCTTGCAGATTCTATTCATCTTCATAAGCCCTATTGCCTTAAAAGCCCTATAAGCTTTATAGGCATTATAGGTCACTTTATCAGAGGATCTCATATCTTCCCTTTTTTGGAAAGGGAAGATATGAATATCATCTTTTTGAATTATTGATAGATATACTGTTGCATCGCAGGATCATTCACATTGTCCTTAGTAAAAAATTCAAACCCTGGAATGATCTTTTTCGGAACCTGTGCCTTTTGAGTGAGAAATTTGTACATCCACTCAACACCAAGAGAGCCCATTTCAGCAGGCTTCTGAGCCAGCACGAGGTCTAGCACGCCTTTCTTCAGGTTATCGATATTGGCCGTTGTTGCATCCCACGATGCAATCTTGACTGCACCAACGAGACCTGCATTGACCACAGCCTGGTTAGCTCCTTGCGAACTGAATACATTGGTACCAAATATTCCAACAATGTCCTTATCTTTTTGCAAAGCCGCAAGGGTTTGCTCCTGGGCTTTCTGTTGCACATCAAGACACCACTCAACACCAACAAGTTTCATATTTGGAAATTCCGCAATACCTTCACGGAAGCCCTTGACCCTTCCTGCAACGGAAGAAACATCGGGATTGGTGGCTTGACAGAAGACTTTACCCTTTTCTCCAACAAGCTTTGCAAGATTTTCTGCGATCATTTTTCCGCCCAACTCATTATCTGATCCAATATAGGAAAGGGGGAAGCTGTAGTCGGTGTTCGGTTTCGAATAATCTCCATCGCCAATGAAAGTATCTACGGTGATTATTTCAATGCCCTTATCATAAATTGCCTTTAGAGGAGCCTTCAATGCATCGACAGAAGTCGGAGCTATAAGCAAACCATCAAAACCGCCTCGTTGGGCGTATGCCTGCAGTATTGGCACCTGATATTCAGGTCCCCACGCTTTAGGATATTCCGCAACAATAATATTCACACCGAGCTCTTTTGCCTTAGCCTTCACCCCTTTTTCCATGGTCGTATAGAATGGATCCTGAACTCCAGGCATAAACAAAAAGGTCAACTGCTTCTTTGTTGCTTGGCCGAATACTGGTACAACGGTAAGAAGAATGAGGAGAAAAGCTACAATAATACTATACCGTTTCTTCATATAAACCTCCTTGAAGATTGCAAGGGTGTCATATCCCGATCCTGGAATATGCATCCGATACTTGGTTAACAACCATTTTTATATAAGCAAAAATTATGCCAATTTCTTAGCTATTAGGTAGGCAAGAAAAAATGCGAAAAATCGATCTAAATGGAAAGAAACCGAAGCCTTTTCAGGCAGTATTAAAATAAATTGTGATATCTTTCTGCATAGATTGTTCTTTATGAATTCAAGTGGATAATTATCTACCCACCTATATGGATAGTTTACTAATAGAAATGTTGGCTATAAAGATAATTCGCAGAGAGTAATGCATTAAATAGAGACAAAAAGCCTACTAATGGTAACTCAACTCCATGTTTATGTCTTATTGTTAGGTCGTATTGTTGGTAATTTATGCTAAACTAGATTCTAATTGGATGTTGTAGGGCGATCTCAAACATGAAAAACGCAAAATCGTCATCCCAATCCGAGCGGAGTTCAATCCTTCGCGCTGCGTTCAAGGCAAGCATACCAGTGCTCTTAGGCTATGTCACATTGGGCACGGCCTTTGGGCTTACGCTCGTTGCGGCAGGTTTGCCATGGTGGCTTGCTCCATTTATGGCGCTCGTGATCTATGCGGGCGCGGCTCAGTTCATGGCTGTAGGTCTCATTCAAAGTGGGGCTGGGCTCTTCGAAATTGCGCTTCTTACTCTCATCATGAATGCGCGGCATATGGTTTATGGCCTATCGCTCCTTGAGCCGTTCAGCAGAGCGGGGAAATGGAAGCCCTACCTGATCTTTGGCCTTACCGATGAGACCTATGGTCTACTGACCACGATCGAGCCTCCTGGCGATCTCGATAGGACGAAATTCTATGCAGCGATCACTATGCTCAACCAGGTCTATTGGTTTGTTGGCTGCAATATAGGAAGCCTTATGGGATCAGGCCTTGCCTTCGACATTACAGGCCTAGATTTTGCCCTTACGGCACTATTCATCGTGCTGCTCGTCGATCAAGTGAGAGCAGTGAAAAAGCTCGAGCCCTATTTAGCAGCGCTGCTCGGCTGTGTGCTGGCTCTTTTCATAAGTCCAAAGAACTTTCTTCTAATTGCGCTTGCGATTTCGACAGTAGTGCTAGCACTTTTACGAGAAAGAATAGAAGGAAGGCCTCGCGGCACAGCCAGCCAAGGCGCTCCAGAAAATGGCAAACAAGACTCAGTGGAGAAAGGAGGCATGCCATGACCTACTTCGTGCTTGTATGCCTTGTCATGGGGCTTGTTACCTATTTTACTCGGGCGCTTCCTTTCCTTTTCTTTTCTGCGAGAAAACCGCCAGCGCTTCTAAGTTTTCTTCAGAGATACCTGCCCGCGGAGGTCATGACTATTCTCGTCTTCTCTATGTATAAGGATATCGATTTTAGCGCTGCACCCTATGGAATTCCTGCGCTCGTCGCAGGGTCAATCACGGCGCTGCTCCATCTGTGGAAGAGGAATGTGCTTTTATCGATTGGAATTGGGACTGCGGTATACATGATTTTTATTCGAATAATATGAGGTAGCTAGGCGGCGCTCCTCGTAATTTTCTCACGATTCGTCAAAAACCGATCCTCTTCGCAATCTATCCATGATTTTTCAGGCAATTATTTGCATCTATCTATCGATATTCTTCCCAGGGCTTTATTTCGATACCATGATTTTTCGCATATGCGAGCGACTCGATATACTGGCGTGCAGTTTTGATATTCGTAAAGAGCGGAATATTGAGGTCGATGGCCATTCTGCGGATGAGGTAGTCGTTTTGTAGTTCGTGTTTTCTGTTGTTTTTTGGGATATTGATCACGAGGTCGAAGACATGGCTGCGCATCAGGGTAAGTATATTGGGCTCTGCGTTCTCGAGCGGCCAATGGAGTGCCTGCGCTTCTATGTCATATTTCTTGAGAAACTGAGCCGTGCCATGTGATGCGTAGAGGGTGCAGCCCATTTCGACTAGTTTCTCTGCGCTCTCGAGGAAATCGAGTTTGTCTTCGATCGGGCCTGTCGACAAAAGCAGCTTCTTGACTTTGGGTGAATAGCCAACCGAGACCATTGCCTTCATAAAAGCATCGTCTAGCTCGCTGCCGATGCAGCCCACTTCTCCAGTCGAAGCCATCTCCACGCCGAGCACGGGGTCCGCGCCATGGAGGCGAGCAAAGCTGAACTGTGCTGCCTTGACTCCGACCCATGGCTGGTCGTATAGCGCGTTCGGTGCCGCCTGTACTGCTTGGCCTAACATAGCCCGCGTTGCCAGATCTATCATGTTTATGCGCGAGACCTTGGAACAGAAGGGGAAGGATCTGCTCGCTCTTAGGTTACATTCGATGACCATTACGCGGTTCTGCTTTGCGACGAATTG
>JAKJFY010000091.1:0-377 GCA_022704665.1 Spirochaetota bacterium
ATCCTGCTCCGATCGAAAACAGCATCGCCAAGAAAATAGGATCGATACCTACTATTAGTCCGATCGTCGCTCCCAGCAATGATAAATGCATTACCCCAAATCGCACTGGAATCAAATCTAGCGAAAGAATGTATATTCCAAGTATAGGAAAGGCCATGCCACAGGCGAAAAGTGCGACAAATGCTCTACCGAAGGCAGGAATTTTTAGCAATTCCATCATATCTGGTATTCCTCTAGAGCTTTCTCTAAATCTCGTCTATGCTGGCGAGGAAGGCACTAGTCTCGAGAAGCCTTGCCGTTCCTTTCTCAAAGAACAAGACTTCGTCACAGAGTTCGATTAGGGTCCGATCGTGTGTCACAAGAATAAGGGGGGTGTC
>JAKJFY010000091.1:414-3852 GCA_022704665.1 Spirochaetota bacterium
AGAGCGAGCGAATAAGGCTTTGCATGGCCATTTGGCCTTCTTGGTCTAGGTAGCTGCCTGGTTCATCGAATAGGTAGACCGCTGGCTCTGCCGCTATCGCCCGCGCTATCGACACCCTCTGGAATTGCCCGCCCGAAAGATCTTGAACTGCCATATTTGCGAGCGATTCCAGACCACATCGGGCGATAGCGGCCTCTACCGCGCATCGATCCTCAGGGCCAAAGCGACCAGCCAATCCACACTTACCCAATCTGCCAAAAGAAACCGCCTCTCGCACCGAAATACGCAGCTGCCCCGAATTTCCTTCAGGCTTGTTTTGTGGAATATAAGCCAGTTTTTTTCGCGTTTCTCTGAATGTCGACGACATCGTATCGGTGCAAAGAAGCCGCAGTTCTCCACTTAGCGGATACAAAAGCCCAATACAGGTCTTGAGAAAGGTTGTTTTGCCCGCGCCATTTGGGCCGACAAATCCAAGGATATTATTCCGTTTCTTATGAAGAGCTGTTGCGCTGTCTGTAAGAGGAGTTGGAAAATCGAAGCACATTCCGCTGACAATCGGTAAGGCGTATCGATATCCTATGGAGAGATTCTTTGCCGATAGTATTGGCTGATAATCTTGTGCGCTTTGTGTCGGCATCTGTACATGCATCTGCTCATTGCTCTGTGAAGCAGTCTGTTGTTCAGGCCTATCTGTCATTCTTGGCAGCGCTTGACCTAATTCTTTTATAATTGTTCGAAGCACTAAGCTATCTCCAGCTTTGCCCGAGAATGGCTTTTTCATTGTAGGAAAATACATCCTCTATCGTGCGCGTGCCATCCTTTCCCGGGAAATTTATGAGAAGCACATTCGGGATACCAAGGCTTTCGGCTAATGCTTTGCCACCCGGATTGTGGTAGTTATCTAAAATCATCGCAGGCTTTTTCTTTATTAGATCGAGCACGACCGCGGGCGATGGCTCTCCAGGACCAAAGGTTCCAACGACATCGAGCCCCAGCCATTCCACAAAGGTTTTGACATAAGCTTGCACGGCGACCCTCTTATCTGGCAGTGAAGCAACGACCCTGGCTCGCATATCATTGGTAAAGGATATGAAGGATTGAGCCCATTTTGCATGCTCTTGGGTGGTACCCAAGGCCCCTGCGATTTTTTTCGACTCTGCGATGATATTCGAAGGCACATTGTCGGTATAGACGGCTATTATCTTGATGTTTTTATTTTGGGCTGTCTCTGCGAGCTTCTTTGCAAACTTCTCATAGCTAGAATAGATGATCAATGAGGCATTCTGCACCGCAACTAGGTCGGATGGTTTCATTTCATATTCGGGAGGATGCTGAAGCTCGAATGGAGCGATTGTTACTATGTTTTTTGCTCCGGCGGCTGTCGCATACGCTTGCACCCATGAGGTGGAGGCAATGACAAGTTGTTCCTGTGCAGCAAGAGGCAGAGCAATAAGGCAGATAATTGCGAGGCACAGAAGCTCGCGAAGGCGTACTGAGCGAACAAATGCGCGTGGCGCTAGAGAGCCCTGCGCCTTATGATGAGAATACCCGATAGCCATAGAGAATCCTCTGGAAATGAAGAAAATTTAGGCAGGTTTCGAGCTCACCTTAGAGAGTGCTTCGTGCACTTCAATTTTCAATGATGCTCCAGGAGGCAACGCTTCTGGCCGCATTCATTTAGGGCCACTTTTAACAATTCAGCCCTCATCCATAAATTCGCAAGCATTCAATTTAGCTTGCATTCATTTAGGGCAAAATTCCATGTGCTCTGGCCTTCGGGCCAGTAGGTTCTTGCCAGATTATTCTATTTACCTTTCTATCATATCTGCAAGTGCAAATCTTTTCTATTGCTTTTCTGGCTTATTTGCAAGGCTCTCATCTAGCTCGGCAACAAGAATGCTCACCGCTTCGTCGATCAATTTCGAAAGAGGTATAGGAGATACTCCGGCAAGCGCGAAATGAGGCTGGCTCACTGGAAGCAATATTTTCTTGCCGCTCGCGCGTATTATGGATTGCGCCATCGTGGGCGTAATCTCGCCCATCAAGGAATCGGGCAATACAATGCCAATCGGGCCGAGAATGAATTGTGCAAGTCCTATAGAAACTTGTATCGCGTTTTCTCCACTTGCTCCTCGATCGGCGCCAGCCTTGATCATCTTTTCAGTTGCTGTGGAATTGGTGCCAAGAGCCAAGATTTCCATGCGCTGCCCGAAGGCCTGACGGATTCTTGTGCAAAGTTGGCACCCAATTCCTCCTCCAAGTCCATCGATTACAGCAATAATTGGTCTATTCTCCATAAGAGAAAGATAGAATCAATCGATTGATTTTGCAACAATAATAAGGCTATCCTCTTGCATATAGGTTTTCGCAATGACTAGCGACCTAAATGGAAGTTTATCGATGGAGTCTAATAGAAAAAATATCGATTACTACTCCTTGCATGGTATATGGGGAGCCTATGCTTCCTTTGTTCTTGGGCGTATAGGGCGCGGGGCCGGAGTAGTAGTCGGAAATGTCCGCCCTCCAGAGACAGGGTTGTTTGTTGGATATCGCGTTGGAACGGGGGAGACTTATCTTCTTCCTTTTTCTTCGGGGAGAAAATATGGGCTAGGCGTTGCAGCATATCTCTCTGGCGAATCATCCCAAAACATCGATGAACATTACAAGAAGGCTAGGCGCTTTAATCCGCAGGAGATCGAACGACAAATCTGTTTTTCAGGCGAAGATTGGCGCACGAAATCTATGAGTTTTCGAATATACTCTTTTTTTGGGGAAGTTCCTGATCCGACCCTTGTTTCGCGAGCCTCTGCTCGTTCGGCCTATAGGCCATCTATCCTTCTTGAGCTTTCATTCGATAATAGCGATGGCAAGGAAGCGATGACAGGGCTCTTTGGCATGCAAGGCATTCGTCGCCCTCTGTCGGATTCCACTAATGGGGCTCTTCTCGGTATGGCATCTAACGATTGCTTTGGCTTTGGGATAAGGCCGGCCGCCGATGTGGAAGAAGTGATGAATTGGTCCGTTATCGATGCCACATTCAATTTCAGCCGTCCGCTATGCCGTCTAGCCTCCGAGGGAGGTCTTCGCTTTACAATTCCTGCGCATTCTAAGGCCGAATATCTTATTGCGCTCGGGGTTTATCGCGATGGTATCATGACTTCGGGTCGCCGCGCCTCTGCTTACTATTCCTATCTCTTCCAGGATCTCGAGGATGTCCTAGAGAATGCGCTCGATGAAACCGAAGAATCTCTTTGTAAAGCCCAAAAGCTCGACGATATGCTGGAATCCTCCGGCCTCTCGGAGGATAGATGTTTTCTCATTGCACAAGCTGCCCATAGTTATGTAGCAAATACTGAACTTCTAAGAACTGAAGCCGGAGAGCCTGTTTTTATTGTCAGCGAAGGCGAATACCAGATGATGAACACTCTCGATCTTGTC
>JAKJFY010000092.1:0-3779 GCA_022704665.1 Spirochaetota bacterium
ATGCTGACTATAAAAGGAACTGGTTGCGCCCTTATAGATTATCTCTATTCGGATATTCGATTGGACTCTGAGGTCTTTAAGAGGTATCGATCGAAAAAGTCAGGGGATGGCGGGCTTGAGCCAGGAAAATTGGTCTTTGTCGAGGATTTGGAACGATTCGCTGGCAGACCTTTTTCTGAGATTTTGAGCGAGCTCAGCGGGGGAAGAAAGCCCGATCGCGCCAACCTAGGGGGCCCTTCAGTGGTCGCGCTAATCCATGCGGCGCAAATGCTTGAGGATAACCTCGAAGATCCCTTTGAAGCTAACGGAGCCCAAGTGCAATTCTATGGCGCACGTGGCAATGACGAAAGCGGGCAAGCCTTGATGCATATTGTTGCTCAGGTGCCCTTGGAAACAACTGAGTATCGAGTGCTAAAGGGAAAAACACCCTTTACCCAGGTCTTTTCCGACCCCACCTA
Organism: Spirochaetota bacterium; assembly: GCA_022704665.1. Taxonomy (GTDB): domain Bacteria; phylum Spirochaetota; class Spirochaetia; order Treponematales; family Rectinemataceae; genus Rectinema. The sequence goes on from JAKJFY010000092.1 coordinate 459, forward strand.
CGATCATGGCGAGAGGACTTTTGTGAATTGCAGGGGGGTTGCCGATCTCTATAGTGCAGATTATCTGCCTCAGAGCTTTTTTGATGCAGATATTGTGGCGTTTGGGGGGACTGCGTTAGTTCCTCCACTGCATGACACGCTTGCATCTTTATGCCGCCGTGCCCAGCACGAGAGCGCCATTGTGGTAGTCAATACTGTGTATGATTTTCGCTATGAGCGAGACAATCCAAGCCGTTGCTGGCGCCTCGGAGGCGATGAAGATGCATACCCATGGATCGATGTGCTTATTGTGGATCGCGAGGAAGCGCTAAAACTCAGTGGCGCAAAGAACATTGAAGGAGCGCTTGCATATTTTAAAGCGCAGGGAACAAGTGCTTCGATTATTACTGATGGCGCACGAGATATCCATTTCTATTCTGATGGCCGGCTTTTTGCGCCGCGTGAAGCGTCGCTTGCAGTATCTGCCGAGGTTACAAAAGTACTGCAGAGCCCTGATAAGCCACAAGGAGATACCACAGGCTGTGGGGATAATTTTGTGGGCGGTGTGCTCGCTTCTTTAGCCTTGCAGAGCAAGGCAGGTTGTAAAAGAGGCAGTTTTGATATCATACAGACATGTGAAATGGCCATTGTTTCAGGTGGTTTTGCTTGTTTTTATTTGGGAGGGACCTATCTCGAGCGCTATCCTGGCGAAAAGCGAGAGAAAGTCATGCATCTACTCGATCTATATCATACGCAGCATCAAGGTTAGACTAATGAAGAGTCTTGTTCAATTTGGCGCAGGAAATATTGGCCGCTCCTTTATTGGCCAGCTTTTCAGCAGGGCTGGTTATGAAGTGGTTTTTATCGACAGTGCTGCTTCATTAGTACAGCGCATCAATGAGCAAAAAGAATATCGCATTGTCATAAAGAAAAGTGATATGCCCGATAAAGAAATACTGATCCGCAATGTTCAAGCGCTCCATATCGATGAAAAGCAAGCAGTGCGCAATGCGCTTCTCAACGCGGACTATGTCGCAACAAGTGTCGGGGCTTCCGCGCTTGCAGCGGTTGCCCCTATTCTTGCGGATGGCATTGAATTCCGTTTTGGGCAGCGACCACAGCAACCAATCGATATCATCATTGCTGAAAATATTCGCAACGGAGCTGAATATCTTAAAAACCTGTTGAGTACGAGCCTGCCTGAAGGTTTTCCTCTCGACGCCTATGTAGGGCTTGTTGAAACCTCGATTGGCAAGATGGTGCCAATAATGCGCAGGGAAGATCTTGCACAAGATCCTCTAGTGCTCTTTGCGGAAGAATATAATGAGCTTATTGTCGACAGACATGGGTTTAAAACCGAAATACCCACGCTTTGTACCATTACGCCTGTTAATACCATCAAAGCGTTTGTAGATCGAAAACTTCTTATTCATAATCTTGGACATTCCGCAATTGCCTATCTTGCCTACGCAGCATTTGCGAATGATCTCCGCCTAAAGTATATCTGGCATGCGCTTGAAAAGCCCGATATCGCGAGCAAAGCTCGCGCAGCAATGACACAAGCAGCGATAGCCCTAACCAAAGAATATCCTAACGATTTTGAGATTTCCTCCCTTAATGCATATATTGAGGATTTGTTTGTTCGATTCTCTAACAGGGCTTTGGGCGATACCATCTATCGGGTGGGACGCGACCTGTATAGAAAGCTAGCGCACGACGAAAGGATTATTGGGGCTATGATCCTTGCAGCAAAGCACGACCTATCATTTGATGCAATTGCACAAGTGTTCAACGCAGCACTTCGCTTCAGAGCTACGGACGAAGAAGGTGCACTGTTTCCGCGAGATGCCGATTTTATTGCATACATATCATCACATGATATAGAAAGTATCCTCAAAGAAGTATGCGGGCTTTCTCTTAAGGACCATGTGGAAAGCATTGTGTATCATCGGCTTTCCTCACTATGTGAAAAAATAGAGCAAGATTGAGTTCGCTATTTTAATAGGAGGCTACAAATGTCGCACGAAAAAACGTTGATAGATCAAGCCCTCAATGCAGGCAAGGGCATCTTTAGACTTGAGCCAAACTGGGTGCCGCGCTCTTTCTGCATTCCTGGCAGAAGGCTCAAGCTGCATCCAAATGACTATTACGCCTATGGCCCGCACCGAGGTGGCATCGACGAGCGATGGTTTGCATCAACAACAAAAGCGGACAATGGGCCTCTCACAACAACCGACGAAGGTCTCTCATTTATCTGGGTCGATGAAACTCACCATGTACTCCTTAAGGATGCTATTGAAATTTGGGGCAATGAAATCCTTGGCGACAAGATCATGAAAAAATATGGCGGATGGCGAGCTTATTCAAAATTCTTCGATAATCTGGGCCCTTTGCCCTTTCATCTGCACCATACAGACAAGATGGCTGCTCACATAGGACAATTAGGTAAACCTGAGTCCTATTATTTCCCTGCACAGCTCAATAATCACGGAGGTGCCTTCCCCTATACTTTCTTTGGCCTCAACCCGGGTACGACTAAGGATCAAATAAAAGCCTGCATTGCAGATTGGGAAAAGCGTGATAACAATATTCTTGCACTTTCGCGAGCCTATTTGCTTCAGCTAGGAACAGGGTGGGATGTGCCTCCTGGGATTTTGCATGCTCCTGGTTCACTTTTGACCTATGAACCCCAGAAAGCGTCGGATGTCTCAGCAATGTTTCAAAATATCGTGTGGAACACATATACCGCGAAGGAATTGCTGCAAAATAATATTCCTAAAGATAAAAGAGATGAGCTCGACTATTATATCGAGCTTCTCGATTGGGATCTCAACACTGACCCACTCTTCTTTGAGCATAGATTCATGGAACCAAAGCCTGTAAAGCCCCTTGAAGAAATGCGCGGACAGGGCTACGAGGAATACGATATCGTCTATAAGAGCGAATACTTCTCCGCAAAAGAGCTGACCATATTACCAGGCCGTTCTGTGCTAATCAAAGATAAGGGGCCCTATGGTGCAATTGTCATCGAAGGCCATGGCACTTTTGGGAAATTGTCTATCGAATCTCCGGCGATGATTCGCTTTGGACAAATAACGCAGGACGAACTATTTGTCACAGACAAAGCCGCTAAGGAAGGTGTGCTCATCACGAACACAAGCAGTACAGATGCGCTTGTTATGCTTAAGCACTTTGGGCCAGCGGCATGATATAGGCAAAAAAGAAAAAGGCAGGCCTTGAAAAGATAGCCTATTAGGAAGGCAAGAATACTGCTACGAACCTTGTGTATATTGCTTTGGCAATCTGCTAGGAGTGTTTTTCATGCATAAGCATAGAAAGGTA
>JAKJFY010000093.1:0-3727 GCA_022704665.1 Spirochaetota bacterium
ATTGTACATCGCGAAGACTGCAGATCCATAGCTTCGGTTGCGGATTTCGAAGAGAGGCGCATCGATGTCAAATGGGAAGACGAAGCTATCAATACGACAGCACGCTATCGGGTAACCACCAAAAAGAGTTTCGACATTTTCTCAGAGATAGAATCTACCGTTCGCAAATGCTCAGGACGACTCAAGGAAGGCAAGCTGGGAGAGCGTGGAGATGGGACCCTTTCTGGTTTTTTTATTTTGGAAGTCGATTCACACGAAGACTTAAGGCGTGTCGCCAAGGCTTTACGAACACTTCCAAGCATCCTTTCTATCGAAGAAGAACCACTATAATCTAGCATTATTCAGCGCCACCAAGAGGCATTCTTAGCGCTTACCGTTTCAAATCCATAGCTCGAAAAACTCTTCTTGTTAGCTTCATAAAGGTTTGGATCGATACGCACCATCACTACTTCTAGGTTTTTTTGCACATAAGTATCGACAAATTGGGAGACTTCTTTCTGTCCGGTTTTCATGATGATATCGCTTTCCTGAAAAATTAGTGAGGGTATGCCCCAACTCCATAATGTAGCCATATGGGAAGCAGAGCGCATTGGGTCTCCTCGTATCGCCATTATCCCTTCCAACAGCGCTTGACGAGCTCGCTCATAATCAGAGGCGGAGAAATAGGATGGATTGGCTTTGATCATATAGAGCTCAGTGCCACGCACGGCTTCTTTGAATGCGAAGACGGTATCGGCTGGCTTCTTGCCTGCTAGCATAATAGACTGAACACTGATCCAGGAGGAATTGGCAGCAGGCGCATAGTCGATCCGAAGATTTTCGGGCTCTGATCCCTTGGGCATCGCTTTTAGCATTGCGGTCTGAAATCGACTTGTAGGTTCGTTTACTAGTTGCTCCAACATAAGCGCTGCGACATAGGAAGTGGTGTCGCTTGGATCTGGACCTCTGTATCGCATTTCTATTTGTATATGGTCTGCTGGAATGCTATTATCTGGCAAAACAAGAAATATTGGTTTTGTTACGCCTGGCCTCGGAAATGACGGGAGATTTGCTGGCCATGGATTCTTGGCTTTTGGCAAGAGGCCAAAGCGTTCCTCGATCAAATTCATAACCTGACTGGAGTCGAAGGCTCCTGAAATTGCAAGGCAAGCATTGTTTGGAACAAGCCAGGAAGATGCGATGTTTTTCAACTGAGCAGCATCCGCTTTTTCTAGAATATTTTCGGCTCCCAATATGTCGGTTCTAAAAGGTGCTTTAGAAAAGAGCTTTTTATTGATTGCCATCGAACTCAGAAGATCATTATCATAGGTTTCATTTTGAATGAGAGCCAAGACAGACCGTTTTGCCAACTCTATGCCATCTATTTGAGCAAGGATGAATTCTGTCCTTTCCCGCGAAAAGAGATAGAGAAGAGTGTCAAGAGCTGGGATTAGATTCTCTTTTTTGAACATTATACCAAATTCAAATCTATCGATCCCTACGCCACCTCTTATATTCTCTGCTTCGAGCACATCTATCGCGGCAGCAGGTTCTGGAATGCCTGGATTCGCTGCGGGACCATTAAATAGAACATACTCTAAAAGCTTGAATAGACCTGCAGTTGAAGCCGTTTGAGAATTTGCACCCGCGCGATAGGCAAGGATTATAGATATATCTTCTTCATATTCTATTGGATTGAGACATATCGTCATCCCATTTGTGAGTGTCTTGATTTGACATTGTGCAGAAGCAGAGAAGCCTTTTGCAAGCATCAAAAAGAGAATTGCTATCCATAGAAATCTACGATTATATTCCACCTGCATGTAATATAGTAAAAACACAGTGCTTTATTGTCAATCTTGAGGCGTAATGTCGTCCTTGTCTATCTGTGAATCATTTTCTATGTGGTATTCGCCTTGCGATAAATCTCCAAAAAGACGTCTGCGAGAGTCTTCGAGCCAGTGAGAAACCTCATCGCGGGTAAAAAACATATCCTGCTTTTGAGGATCGAGAAAGAGTTTCCATGGCTCGACCTTTAGTGCTGATGAAATCTTCAAAATCCCTTTGCTAGAAGGGAAATTTCTGCCTGTCTCTATATTTGCTATAAAACCAGGAGAGAGGTTAGCCAGACGGGCGAGCTCTTCCTGCGACATCTGGAGAATAACCCTTCTTAAACGAAGATTAGAGGCGAAGCAATATCGCACGTAATCCATTTATTATACATTACCTCAATATGAGGCTTGTCTCCGCACCGAGAGCATGCAAATTGCCTTCTATAACGAAGGATCAAACCAAAGAATTTAGATCCATCCTAATTTTTTGAAAAACGATTGACCACTCTATGGAGAATATCTACAATGCATTCATGTTTATGCAAGAAGTATATAAAAAAAGAAGGCGAGCATTCTTAGAAGCGATCCGCGACCGAGAAATAACGAGAGGGACAATTTTATTGCTTGCAAATAGTCACTGTCCTCGCAACTATCCCGATAACTGCTATCCCTTTAGACAGGATTCCTCTTGGCTATACTTGATAGGCCTTAATATTCCTGATCTCGCCTGCACTTTGGACATTGAGAGTGGGGAAAGCTGTCTTTATGCCGATGAGCTAGGTCTTGAGGATATAATCTGGACCGGAGAATTGCCTTCTCCTGAAGAGCTAGCCTATAGCGTAGGCATTGAGAAAGTTTCGCCAACTTCAGCTCTCTTCGATAGTTTGGGGCAAGCGCCAAAGCTGAGAGAGCCTGTGTTTATTCTTCCTCCTTATCAAGATAGACAGATTACACGACTTTCTGAGATATTTGGCGCCGCTGGATCGAGTCTGAGGGAGTTAATCCATCGACATGTAGACCCGCGAGTAATTCTAGCTCTTGTAAGTGTGCGTGAGATAAAAGCACCTGAAGAACTAACTGAAATCGAGCGCGCGGTATCGATCACCAAGGTCATCCATGAAGAACTTTTGCATGAGCTAAAGACAGGATGGACGGAGAAAGATGCAGCAGATTTTGTGCTATCTCGCGCAAGCGCGCAAGGCTGCGAACTCAGCTTTTCAACTATCGCTACTTGCCACCCCTCAGTCCTGCATAACTCCCCAACTGAGCATGTCGCCACGGTGCATGATACCTTCCTCTTAGATGCTGGTGTAGAAACACCTTTGGGATATGCAGGGGATCTTACAACAACCTTCCCTGTAGGACCAGGCTTTAGCCATCAATCGAAAGAAATCTACCAAGTTCTATGCGAGTCCTTCAAGACAGCCACAAATGCCCTTGCTCCTGGGGTGAGGTTTCTCGATGTGCACAAGAAAGCTTCTCTGACCATCACAAAAGGTCTTGTGTCTTTGGGCCTTATGAAGGGGGATCCTGTCGAGGCTGTTGATTTGGGCGCACATGCGCTATTCTTTCCTCATGGGTTAGGTCATCAGATTGGCCTGGATGTCCATGACATGGAAGGTCTAGGCGAAGACTATGTAGGGTATGGCGAAGAGCTAAAGCGAAGCGAGCAGTTTGGATTGCGCTCGCTCAGGCTTGCAAAGACGCTTAAGCCAGGGATGGTCCACTCGGTCGAGCCGGGGATATATTTTATTCCTCGGCTTGTGCAAAAATGGCGAACTGAGCGCATCTGTGAAAATTTCCTAAACTATGATATTATTGAAAAATGGATGTCGGTTGGGGGGATGCGCATTGAGGAAGATTGGTGCATAATTGATAAAGGAGCTAGGAGATTGGGGCCAGCATTCGATAAGAGC
>JAKJFY010000094.1:0-3620 GCA_022704665.1 Spirochaetota bacterium
TCATCGAAGAGCTGGAGGGCTGGTATCGGCATATTCATACTCCGATCCGGCTCCATGAAGCAGGAATCGAAAAGCTCAATATCGAAGCATGTACAAAACAGGCTCTTTCTTTGAGTAAGTTATGGAATATACCCGGCTACAAGGATTCCGATATCCAAGCGATATATGAAATGATGGCCTAATTATACTCGATGATCATCTAAAGCCATCCCTAGAATAGCTAAAGGAGTAATCCAGCTCTGTCGCCATTATTATAGTCCCGCAGCTAGCCCTACAGAAAAATGAAATGGCTGCCCATCTGCCTTGTCAGCTTGGAAGGCCCATGCCGCTTCCAGAGTGAGATGCATGTGGGTCACGGCCGCAAGGCCGGAAAGCAAAGCACAGTCGAAATCAGCCTGGAGAAAAGCCGAACTCAAAAGCGAAGGCGTATTGTCGATCTCAAGGCCAGCACCGCGCAATCCTGAACTCATCGATATTCTTCTGAGTGCAAAGGAAGGAGCAAAGAGATGACTCATAATCCAGTTTAGCTCTAAAGAAAAGAGCCTTGCTTTTATCTCTCCATAGAGGTACCAAGAAGAAAGATCTGAGCAAGCTTCATATTCCTTATATGCAGGATATGGAATATCTGCTACTGAGAACTCATAGTTTCCTGCATTTTCCAGATATCGAGCTGCTGGCGAAAAAGCCACTCCTCCGGTGGGAGTCCAGGCTCCATAAATGGAAGCTCCTATTCGCTCCGCAATTGTCGATTCTCCCAAATAGATCGATCCCGATATAGAAAGACCTCCAAAATTCGATGAATTAGCTCCTTCATATTCGATTCCGCTCTTGAGAGAAATACCTGAAGGATTGTAGGGTGGCTTATAAGAAGAAGAAAGGCTATCGAATTCGACTCCTGCCCCCGCTACCCATGCGCAATAATCTGGCACTAGATAGAATAAACCCTGTTCTGAATATTTATTCTGCACACCTCCGTATCGAGCATGTATCTCTGTAGAAATACTCTTAAATGTAGGTATAAGGGCATGTCCCCAGTGCAGCGCTCCTTCAAGAGCAGATATGCGCGCAACAGGAAAGGCAAAGACTCCTTGGTCCCAAGCGCTGAGCTCGAATCGCCAAGCCCCGGCACTCAGCTGGAAAGCAATGCTTGTAGCTGGTTTTGCTATGAGGAAATCCCATCCAACAAGAGCTGACCAGGAAAGGCGTTCGGTAAGATCTGTCGCTATGAAATCTATACCCAGCAATGTGCCATCGGCATAGGGGATTCGACTTGTCTCGAAGATAGCTGGAAAGAGCGTAGATCGCTTTTGTACTGCTTTGGAAGGCTCTAGGGATGATTCTTGCTCGGGCCGAGCTACTTTGCTAGTCTCTGGCTGGCGTTGCTCTACTTTGCTTAGCTCTGGCTCAGGTTGGGGTACTTTGCTAGTCTCTGGCTGGAACAGTATTGCCCTTTTAAGCTCTGGCTGATGCTGTACTTCTTCACTGCTCTCTAGATGGGCTGACTGGTTCCTCATCTCCAGAGAATAGCTCTCTATCCACGCCGTAGGCGAAATCCACCTAAGGGGCTCAGAATCAAAATGTTGACCAGGAGCTTCGATCTCATCTTTGAAATCCGAAATATCGAGAAGAAGAAGACGCGATTGCCCGTTTCCTATGGATGCTCGATAGACAAGGTGAGAGGCGTCTATGAAGACGGGCATATGAACACCGCCTGAAGGACTTTTTCTGGCTATTGCAAATCGCCAAAGCCCATTATTCTGCTCCAGAATAGCAAGGCGCGATAATCCGTTGTCAGGGACAAGGCTTAGAGCAAAGCTAATCGAATCCGATGGCTCGGAATTCTCCCTAAATCCTTGGGAAAGCCATCGTATGGCCAAATCGGGAATATCGGCTACCTCTATCTGCCCGTTCGCGAACCTTCGCGCAGGGAGAACCGCAGTGCCAAGCCTTACAAGGCCATATTCGATAGACGTAAGAGGATCCTGCCAGGAATCATAAAGAGAGATTTCTTCTTTCGTACCCGAATGCTTTTCGAATAGCGCCTCGCCAATACTAGCCTGTGGAAGGTCTTTTTCGTAGCGGAGTTTGTGCTCGGATAGGTCGTATATATAGCGAGCGGGAATAGCCTGGTTTTGCGAATTGATTCGAGTCCAGTCGAGTTCTAGCCTTCCGAATTTTACGTTACAATAAATGTTACGTAACATTTGGTCAGTTGCAAAAAGCCTCTCTGGCTTCTTTGCCATAGCTTTTTTTTCGAACTCCGATTTATTTTTAAAATCCTCCTGCAAATCGACTACCGAGAGCTGATACATACCGCGGCGTTCCAAATCCACAAAATAGACTTTCCCGCCACCAGCCCCAAGGGCTCCAACATATCCAGAAAAAAGCTCCTTCTCAGCAGGCATATCGGCAGCATCATTCATCTCAATTGGATCGACTCCGTCCTGCCCTTCTTGCACCTCTAACTCGCTTACTTCATCAATCCAGGCTAAGAAATCCTGCCACAACTTTTTTGGTTTTACCCCCGTCTCGCGTTCCAGAATTCCTTTTGAGAGAATTCCGCCATCGAATCCTCGATAGATAATTCCACGACCCGAGCTTTGCCAGAGCCGCCCGACAATGGATGGCCCAAATCGCTCGCTTAAATAATCTACAAAAAGACCACCATATAGATATGGCAGTGAGCCTGCCCCATAGAAATCTTCCAAGCCAGAAACATCCCAAAGGGATCGATCTTTTCCACGTGCCCTCTCTAGCCTTACAAATTCTAATGCTGCTGGATCATTCAACCTCCCAGAGCCATTCTCCTTGAACCTGCTCTCCACCCATACGGCGGTTCCTTCGACCATAGCCTGTGGCATCATATATATTTCTGGAGCAACCCAATCCCCTCCGAACCATGACAGAACTCGCCAAGCAAGACTTCGCTCATTCAGAGTGACATAATGCACAAGTTCGTGCAAAAACACTGAATATAGCTCGTCTTCCAAAGTAGCAAGCTGGCTCCTCGGATCAGCAGACGCCAGAAGGAGCACAATCCTATTAGAAGGATAAAGAGTAGAAAACCCATTCAAAGAATATTGAAGATCGCTCAAAAGCACAGGAATGCGCTCTGTTCTTAGCTCCAGTCCCAGAAAATCGCATAGTTCTCCATAGGTCTTATCAGCAAAGCTTGCTAGCCTTTTTGCCTCGGCTTCCAGGCTCTTCGGTGAATAAATGTCGAAAGAATCGGTTTTTAAATGGAGTACAGGCTCCATCGAGGGAATAAGCTGTGCATGAACCCGAACAAAAGTACAAAAGAATAATAGTGCAATTATAGCATGCCGATTAGCATAGCGCTTATTATCAAGTTTATGATTGAGCCAATTGCAGAGATTCTTGAGATGTCCAGGTATTTTGCGAAAGCAGTCGTTGCAGAGGCACTGATAAAAGAATCTTATAATAACCATGCTTAAGTTTACCATACTTTCCTTGACGCAGGACAAGCCCTTGTTTATGATGTTTTTATCATTATTGTACCAAAGCTTGATATGGATAATTTTCATAGTACTAGTCTTATGCCTATAACCTCTCTAACCAGCCAAGAAGCGCGAAAGATTCGATATGTTCTCATGGACATC
>JAKJFY010000095.1:0-3553 GCA_022704665.1 Spirochaetota bacterium
AAATTTTCGAATGCTTGTCATGCTATAGCTTTGCATTGACATATGACATTGTTTTCAAGTAATGTTCATTTTATTGTGCGACCCAGTAGCTCAGCAGGATAGAGCGACTGCCTCCTAAGCAGTAGGTCGGCCGTTCGAATCGGCCCTGGGCCATAAGGAATTACAACATATCATTGCGTTAAGATGGCCATTGTTACTTACATTTTGTTACCATGATAGGGGAGAAGAACAATTATGGGTCACATTCGCAATGCGATTGATTACAGAGTGTTTGCACGCACCGTGTCAGGCCACAAACGCTTCTATATCCGTTTTTTGTATAATGGAAAAATATTTCTCACTCGCGCTACAGATGCGCCAACGTCTCCAAAAGCAGGGGCAATTGCCGCGCGGATCATGCAAGAAGAAGATCTTGAATCTATTGCCAAAGCAAAAGAATCTGGCAAAAGAGGAGCGCTTGACGATATCGATCGCTATGCCCAGATGCCAGTTTCTAAATTCCTGCTTTTCTTTTGGGATCCTCAACAATCACCATACCTCTCGGACTTAGCAGCAGCAGGTAGGCCGCTTTCGGGCAGCTATATTCATAGTATGCGGCGGAATGCTGAGCGGTTTTTTGTTCCTATACCGCTTTTTTCTGAGATGCCGATGCGCGACATTAAACTTAAGCATATCGATTCATTATTTCGGGAGCTTCGTAAATCAGGTAAGAGCCGTACAATGCTCAATAGTATTCGCCGCACGATTCAAACTCCCTGTAATTGGCTTTCAGTAAGAAATGGCATGTCTAAGATTAATTTTGCTGCCTTAATCATGCCAAAGGATGGCGCACGGGATCGGGGTATTTTAACACTTGAGGAACTTGAAAAAATCCTCAACCTAGAAGCTGTATCGCCATGGTATGATTCGAATCAAAGGCCGCATTTAGAGATTCGCGCGCTTCAATGGAAGAATGTCGATCTTCAAAATGGGCTGATTCAAGTCAGTTCAAATTATACGAATTTTGATGGCATAAAGCCTCCAAAGGCACGCTCAAAGCGCGATGTACCCATTTCAACCGCGCTTGAAGGTGCGCTCCTAGAAGCGCGCAAAATTGCCCAGTTGCTTGGAGCAGCGGAGCCAAACAATTTTGTCCTTTTGAATGCAGCAGATTTTCATAAGCCCATATCAGATACCACAATAAAACGCGCATGGCTAAGAGTTTTGCGCGCTATAGGAATCAGCAAAGAAGAGCAAAAAGCACGCAATCTCGTAGTGCATGGCCTTCGGCATCTTTATGCAACGCGCCTCATAGATGCGGGCCTCACACCAATAGAAGCGGCAAAGCTTACTGGCCATAAAGTCCTCTCTACGCTAGGAAGATATTCCGATCACACACAGCAAGAAACGCTGAGGAAGTCAAAGCAAATTTTGGATAATATCAAGCCTTAGAAATGCTTAAATAATTCTTTTTGTATTTTGTCAAGTAGAAATCCCCAAAAAAATCGTGGAAAATTCCTCATCATTTCGAAAACTCGAGGTTCGTAGTTAGCACAACGCTCCATCGCTCATAGGAGTCGGCGATAATACAAAAAAGCAGCTGGGCTCCCTGCCGGTCAAGGGGTACATAGCCCCATTCATCAATGATGAGTAAGTCAGCACGGAGAATACTCTTTAGGAACTTCTCAAGGCTTCCCTCTTTGAATGCCTCAGAAAGCTTCACCACAAACTCAGCTGCCGTCAAGAACTTTGTATGGAATGAGTGAAGACAGGCAGCAACTCCAAGGGCAGTCGCAAGATGCGTTTTTCCAGTACCGACGGGGCCATAGAGCACAAGGTTTTGCTTCTTGGCTACAAGGATAGCCTAAAGAAGCTCCTCTTTTGGCAGTGCAGGTGGCAGTTTGACACTGCAAAAGTCAAAGCCTTCAAAGCTCTTATGCACAGGAAAGGGCTTTAAGGCCCACTATAAGCTGGCTATTGCCGTATTCCGGTGCACTCGAGTACCAATGCTTGCAATCAACACAGAACTTCCCATAGCCATCGGTAGACACTCGCTCAAAGCGTTCTACATTGAAGGGACGAACGGGAAGGCTTCCAAGAGCCTTTCTCTCCTCTTCAGGCGGTACAAAAACCAGGTTGTGCTTCACCCTTTGCCCAGACAAGCTCAAGATAGCCTTTCGATCCCTGCTTCGCTTCTTTGTACCGCTTCACATACCTTTGCACTAGAGCATAGGAACACTGATATTCCTCAGGATATTCTTCCTTGAGTCTCTCATGAATTCTCTTTGCCGTATGTCGCTCTCTATATCGCATCTGGCGATCCTCTCTGAGCCATTCATCGATCTTTGCCTTAAAGCGATCAAGCTTTGATCTCTCTAGCTTCGCTACCTCCAAAGATCCATTGAAGTCCTCTTGGTTCATGTAGTGCGCTACTGTCTTTCTATCTACCTTAATCCTCTTACCAATCTCACTCGGACCATAGCCTTCTCTCTACAATTTCTTAATCTGATCAATCTGGTTCATATGGAGCATATCCTTCTCCCTGTAGACCTAATCCTACAGGCATTTTTTCTTGGAATCTCCCCTGCGATTATTATGTGGAATTCTGACGATTTTTTTGTCCATACCAGCTTGATCTTTTTGGGGAATTCTAGTGTACACTAGACAATTTGTCGCTAAGCGCCGGTGCTGCAGGTGTCGGATTACGCTGCCTCCGTTCTATTTTCAGCCAGCGACGCAACGACTCAGCACTGCATCCAATCATTGTGGCGATGGAGCAGATTGCGTCCCACTGCGTCTTGTACTCATACCGATGCTCTTCGAGCATTCGGACTGCTCGTTCCTGCGCTTTGGGAGAAAACTGACTCTTTCTTCCCATGACCGTATCCTCTCACAGAATTCGGTCTCCGACAAACCCGGGGCGGTTCAGGGTCATATCTGAGAGCGCTGCACCTGTCAAGAGAAAAATACAATGATTCTTTCTTCTCTTACGCTCCTTTATTTACAAACAAACTTTCTATGAATACCAAATAGATACAAGCCGTTATGCTGTTTCGCAGCAGTCATATCTTCGCCGTCTACGCGACATGATGATGTCCAGAAAGGATTTCGCAATCACTAAAACGGATCTATATGATCCATGACCCGGGCGCGCTTATCCTTCCTTGGACGAAACAACCACGACTTGCTTGTTCTGATTCGGTTCTCTATATGCTGTCTTAGTGGTGAGTATCCAATACGTCGCTTCAGCTAAGTGTCGTGCTACTGCACCAACTGCTATATCATGTCCTTTCGCTTGCCTTAGCCTCTCATAGAGCCTGGCAGTATGCCGAAAGCGCAATACTTCATGCCGCATAGAAATCACATTGGCTGCTTCTATGAATGCCCAATGGAGGTAATGATTGACATCAGAAGGTGTATGTCCATAGCGTACTTTTCCTCCTGAAGCATGGACACTGGGAGTTGTGCCTGCATAGGAAGCAAAACACGAGGCACTGGGAAAACGATGGATATCGCCTGTCTCATAGGCGATCACATAGCTAAGAATAGCTCCTACACCAGGAATCGTCTGTAA
>JAKJFY010000096.1:0-3430 GCA_022704665.1 Spirochaetota bacterium
GCCAAGAATTATGAACTTGATAGAATACAAAACCATGACTGCCGAGGATATCGGCATGCAACTGTAGATCACCTTCTTAGGGAACTGAAGCGACTCGGTCACTTCAATAGAGCGGTTGAAAAGTTCTCTGGAGTACCAGAAAAAAATCGCTATGAAGACAAAGGAGATGATTTCTACTAAGAAGTGGTATGTTGCACGCACCCTAGGTTTCTTCAACCGCTTCCCTATCCAATCGCCAGCGCTAAAATGGCCTCTGGCGATCCAGACTGCGGCTGCTCCATAGAATATCATCCATGCAAAGCATAGCTCGACTATCTCGCCATACCAGTTGATAGAGGTGATAGGTATATAACGCAAAAGAACATTCGCTGTAACGAGAACCATTATGGATGCAAAGGTCACGATACAAATCCACTTGAATATTTGGATTATGACTTGATCTACGACCTTGAATATTCCATTGCTTTTCATTGCCCCACCCCCATTAGAAGGTTCGGCAGACATGTCGATATCTCCGGAACATAAGCGATGATAATGGTTACGATAAAGATCCCGATAATGTAAGGCAGCGATTCCTTTGCCAGGGTCCAGATTTCGATCTTGGTGAAACTGGACACTGCAAACAAGCACATGCCCACAGGCGGAGTAAGATTTCCTATCATGATGAGTAATGTCATAACAACGCCAAAGTTGACGAGGTCGAAGCCATATTGCATCACGATTGGCAGGAAAATCGGAATGGTGATCAGGAATATCGCATTTCCTTCTAGAAAAAGGCCAAGTATGATTATTATGACAAAAATGATTGCCATAAGTCCTGTGCCAGACATATTCATGCTGAGCAGTGTAGCAATGAGATTATCTGGAATTCGCTGATACATAGTGAAATAGCTAAAGAAATTTGCCGCTGCCATGATGAATAGAAGTGCGGCAGATTGTTTTATCGTATCCCATAGCATATTCGGCAAGTCTTTGAGCTTCAGATCTTTATAGATAAAGCCAAGGAAAAGCGCATAAATGCATGTAATTACAGCCGCTTCTGTAGGAGTAAAGAGACCGCTAAATATTCCTCCAAGGACAATTACAATAGCCATGAGAGAGAAAAAAGCCTTCTTTGCTGCATCCCAGATTTCATGACGATCAGCCTTGGGATAACTTGGAAAGCCCCGTGGCTTGGCCATAACGCCAATTGCCACCATTATTGCGCCGCCCATGAGAAAGCCTGGCAAGAAACCCGCAAGGAAAAGACGAGGTACGGAAACATTGGTTAGAGCGCCATAGAGAACAAAGGAAATAGACGGAGGAATGATAGGCCCAAGTGTCGATGCCGATGCAACAATAGAAGCGGCTACCTCTTTTTTATACCCATTGTCGACCATTGCCTTATATTGAAGCTGTCCGAGCCCAGCAGCATCTGCAACCGCCGAGCCCGATATCCCCGAAAAGAGCATCTCGGCGACTACCGACACCTGACCAAGACCGCCTGGGATATGTCCAACTAAAGCTTTAGCAAACCTGAAAATGCGATTGGTGATCCCTCCAGTGTTCATAAGATTGCCAGCAAGAATAAAAAAAGGAACCGCAAGAAGTGTGAATCCTGTGGTTCCATAGTGCATCCTCTGAGGCAAAAGAGCTAGAAACTGTCCTTGCCCTTGCCCGACAAAAAAGATGACTGCTGTCAAGCCAATAGCTACAACTATCGGAACATTTATCATTATTAGAGACAAGAGGACTACGAATACTAGAACAGTAATCATAATATTCTCCATCGATTCATAGAGCTCGACCTGCTTATAAGCGCCACGTCACGAAAAATGGCGGGCGTCTGAAGCTCAGATGAGCGCCCATAGCTCTCATGGGCGCCCATAGCCTATAGCCCACAGCCCTAATGGGCGCCACATGAAGCTAATCCTATTCTTTAGAATCTACCTCGATTTGGACAGCAATTCCTGGAATGTATTCCAATCCTTCTCGCTTACCTTGGATTTTAAGGTATCCCATACGGATATAGTTGCTGCCTGGAATGGGGCTGTATCTGGGTAATTGACTTCCATGCCGTTCTTCTTCATTTCCTCGATCTGAGCCGCTTCACCCTCTCGGACGAGCTTCTGCATATACTTGCCTGCACTTTCGGCTTCCTCGATCAGGATTTTTTGTTGATTGGGCGATAGTGAATCGAACTTGGCTTTGTTCATGATGAGATGGGTTGCAACATAAGTGTAATTTAGAATAGATAGATATTTTTGAGTCTCCCACATCTTGCCCGCGTAGATGGTTGCTATGGGGTTCTCCTGGCCGTCCACTACGCCTTGCTTTAATGCCATTGGCAACTCGGTGAAGGCAATTGTCTGAACCACTCCACCCAATGCCTTCACTGTCTCCTGGTTCACAAAGTCTGGGGGCGTGCGAATCTTCAAGCCTTTGAAATCATTTGGAGTATTGATGGGTCTTTTGGAATTGGTATAAGTTCTGAAGCCATATTCCCAGCGGGCTATATATTTAAGTCCTGCCTTATCGAGATCGGGTTTTATCCAATTCACAAATCCATCACCAGCAAAGAACCTATCCACCGTCGCATAATCCTTGAACGCAAAAGGCCCAGTAACCAAGTTGACCTTGGGCGACCATTTTGCCAGAGCTGGTTCAGTTGGCAGCACCAAGTCAATTGCCCCAAGACAGGTCTGTTCAACCATTTCCTGTGAGTTTCCCAGCTTGCTATCAGGGAAGATTACGATTTTGAGCGTACCATTGGTGCGTTTGGCGACATTTTCCGCCAATTGCACGGCAGCCAAATGCATTGGGTGTGATGTTGCAGAATAGTGCCCTAACTTCAACTCTACGGTCTTTTCCTCTCCGCTTGCAGCAAGACTAGAAATCATCGCTGCGATTAGCAAGATCACGAGAAAATGCCTTTTCATCTTAGCCTCCTTCCTCGATCTTCATCTTTTTGTACCTATTCCACGATGTGGAATATAGTTCCATATTATGAATAGTATAGAGCTAGAAATAAATTTTTGCAAGCTTTTTTTTGAATTGTTATTTGAAAATGACTTTGCTTGAGTAGATAGATGTTAATTATCGAGTTCTATGAAGACTCTTTACAAGCAGTTAAATGGTTCCTATCTCATTGAGTTATTAAATCTATTAAGATAAGGCCATATCTAAACAGAAGAAGCCACCCAGCTTTCTGGACAGCCTCTTCTTGTTCGAACTAGAAAATAAATCCTCGTTTGATTATTTTCTACTTTCCATATTGTCTAGTATATGCCTTTTGATTCATATCGAGAATCTTCTGCAAGCCCAGCTTATCTAAGTTAGCAATATAGGCATTCCATTCCTTATCGAGATCCATTGCTCCTACAACAAACTTTACCATGCTCTGGCGAGCGTATCGGGCAAATTCGGTTGTCAATGTAGCCATCTGCTCTTG
>JAKJFY010000097.1:0-3195 GCA_022704665.1 Spirochaetota bacterium
ACTACGCCAATGGAAGGCCAAATGTTGCCGGTTAGTATAGCATTGGGAAATGTTCCCTCTAACGCCACTCCTGGTCTCTATGCCGACAATCTTCTTTTCAACATTATGGCCAATTGATAGATAAAAAAGAAATTATTCGAAAAAGCGTCGATACTCATAAAGTTTGTGAGATAAGAAATGGCAGAAGCGTCGGTGGATTTCGACATGCCAGAACGATCTCCATGTAATAAAGGGCGAAATCTATCAAAAGAATAGAAGATAAAAAAAGCGAATTTTTGTATACAAGGTTCGTAGCAGTAGTAAAATGTTCCATGAAGCCTCCCTCTGAAATCTCTCAGACTTTTCTCGACCTGTATAGACACAGATGAATGAAACGATCGGCTGTGTGCAAGGCTCTTTGACTTTTAAAGCCTGAAGCTCGCTCATGAAAAGAAAACAGAATCAAGACAATTCATTTTTCGTTCAGTATGTCTTAGGCATGCGCAAGTAGCTAGTATAGAGAAAAACGTAATTCTTAAGGCTGAAACAAGTCTGTTTAATGAGAGAGAATTCTTGAGTCGAACAGAATTGTCAGCTCTTGAGAAAAGGCTCTGGATGTGCTTTTGCCCAATTCCCCTTAAGAAAAAAGCAGATTATATACCTGGTTATGCTTATGCATGAAAAGGCTTTCTTATGTCATTACCGATCCTTATAAACAAGGTTCATAGCAGTAATGTCACTTTGCGGCTTTGCTATGGTTCAGGCCTACAACTTTGTGTGCCTACCACTCTGTCCGCCTCTCGCTCTGTGTGCCTATCATCAAAAGCAAAATGCGATCGAGACCCTCCGTCTTTATCCTGGCATTCCGCCCACCCATTGTCCTTTTATCCTATCTTTATCTTATTTATCTTTTTGTCGACACATTATCTTGTTTCCTGTTTATCCTCTCAAATCCCCGAGCACGGCATCTTTCCATCCAAGCACGCGCGCGTCAGACCGCTTTTGTGATAGCGCTCCTCCATACACCAGAATGCGCTGTTCTGGCGGAATGCCTTTGTTGGTGCCTAAAAAGACAAGATGCTTCAAAAACTCGCTTGCAATGGTCATCCCCGATTTACATTCCCAAATACGCCGCTCCGGATCCGCTCGTTCTGGATTTTCGACAAGATCGACCTCTCTGCCTGAGCTGTCTTTCCAAAAATAGAGTGAGGCAAGGAGGCCTTGATTCACTGCTGCTTTGAATCGCTCTGCAATGATGAGGTTTTCGAAGATCGCGCCGCGCAGGGGGTGAAACTGAAGGTCTTCTGGTTTTCGAATTTGCAAAAGATAACAGAGGAGGCTTGTATCGAACCAATAGAGTTTTGGGGATTTTACGATTCGGCTGGTGAAGTTCTTATGCCACGATGGCAGCAGAAACACAAGCCAGGCCGCCTGCAAAAGCCCCAGCCAGCTTCACACGGTATTGATGGAAATCCCCGCATCACCCGCGAGCGATGCAAGTGAGAGCAACTGACCCGCTCTACCAGCGCAGAGGCGCATAAAATTCCGAAAGGATTCGAGATTCGCGATATTTTTAACAAGGCGCACATCGCGCTCTACATATGTCGCAATACAATCCCGCACAAAGAGATCAGGAGGCAGGTTTTTTGCCCGTACGCGAGGGTAAAAGCCTCGCCACGCCGCTTCTGCCCAGCTTCCATCGAGCGCTGCTCTCCCGAGCTCCTGTGCAGAAAAGGGCAGCAAGGTAAGCACTGCAGCTCTGCCGGCAAGGCTCTGGCTCACCTTTTCGATAAGCAGAAAATTGCTCGAACCCGACAGAATATTGCATCCAGGGGGCGAATGATCGGCATAGCCTTGCAGATAATGAAAGAGCATTGGTGCGAGTGGCACTTCATCGATGATCATGCCTTTGATTTCTGCCTGGGCTAAAAATCCACGCGGGTCATGCAGAGCAAAGTCCAGCGTATCGGGATCGTCCATTGATGCATACGTTTTCTCTGGCCACATTTTGCGCAGCAGCGTGGTCTTGCCTGATTGTCGAAGGCCTGTAAGGGTTTACGACTGGATAATACTAGGCCGCCTTTCGCAGCGCGTTTTCCAAATGCCTCGGAATAAAATTCAGAAATCAAGTATATTGCGCTCTTGCAAATCGATCAATCGATTGATTGATTTGCGCGGTATATCAGTAGACCAATGCCTTCAATCCTCTTATACATTTTTTACCCGTCGATGGGATAACTCATTGAGATCCTCATCGGAGAATACCCATCCGCGCCCCATCTTTCGTCCAATATGGTATCGATGTGCGTACACTCGTGCAGTTGAAGGCGCGATTTTTGCTTTGCGGGCGAACGTGTTGATATCATACAATGTTTCAACACTTCGCTCTGCAACAATATCGTATTCTGGTTGCACTTCAAAAATCCATGCTTTCGAGGTAGGAGGAGCAATGGGCATTCCTTCTCTTTTTAATCCTTCAATATGGAATAAAACAGCCTCGCGCATTCTTGTTTTCACTTCATCGAGTGTTCTTCCTGTTGCAATGCATCCAGGAAGATCTGGTGCATAAGCGGAATAACCTGTCGGTGTTTTTTCGATCATAATCACATATTCCATACATCTCACTCCTTCAGTCCAGCTTGTTTTAACACGCTATTGAGTGTTCCCCTATCTATTTCATCAGAAGGGCGCCCCGAAATAGTAACAAGCCCTTTCTTCTGAGGATGTTTGTATTGTCGATGACTCCCTTTGGTTCGCACAAGTATCCATCCATCTTGGGTGATAAGCCTGATGACTTCGTTCACCTTCATTTTGATAATGTTACGATATCGTTACAAATAGTCAAGAGGGCGGAAGCTCCTTCTAGTCGATTACGGTAGATATATCGACATGCCCATAAAGTATTCTAAAGGAATGAATACTGCTACGAACCTTGTGTATACTTTAGGCATTCTATAAGGAATTGTCTCAAGCATAGGCATAGGCGGGCACATACTCTGAGTTTTTCTTAAGGGGAGTGGGGAAGCCCCGGAGCCAGAGTTTTCTTTCATGAGGGAACAAGTGTGTTCGAGTAAGGAATGCGCGTTGCTTGAACTGTGTTAGCCTTGCCTTATAAATTGCCATCTTTTTGATACCTGCATGTTCTGCATGTGTGCTCTCTATGGATTGTCCTATTCGAAAAGGTTTTTCATAGTTATGCCAGCCTAAGTATACGAC
>JAKJFY010000098.1:0-3167 GCA_022704665.1 Spirochaetota bacterium
AAAGATAGCAATTGTTGGGTTGTTGTCGGTGGCGGCGTTCTTTGGTTTTAGCAAGCTTCTTAGGCTGCAGTCGTATGGGTTCTTTAAGGCATATGTTTTGGGGATCTTTAAGAAAACCAAGAAAAATCCGCAACTGCATGGTTCTGATTGATTTTATCCTGGGCTTACATGGTCATTTTTTAGATATCTCATGAATCCGTTTTAGAAGGACACTTTATGCTAAAAATCGGTATCATTGGGCTAGGCTATGTAGGCCTACCGCTCGCAGTGGAGTTTGGTAAGAAGTACGACGTCGTTGGTTTCGATCTTAAAGAATCGCGGATCGCAGAACTTAGAGCGGGTAAGGATTCGACGTTAGAGACAAGCCCTGAGCAGCTTTCTGCAGCGCGCCTCTTGCGATTTACTACGGACTACCACGATCTTGCAGACTGTAATCGCTTTATCGTGACAGTTCCTACGCCAGTCGATGAGCACAACGCCCCAGACCTGAGTCCGGTGATTTCGGCTACCACTACAGTAGGCAAGGTGCTCAAAAAAGGCGATATCGTTATCTATGAGTCAACGGTTTATCCTGGCTGCACAGAAGAGGAATGTGTACCTATCCTTGAGCGCGAGAGCGGGCTTAAATTCAATGTTGATTTTTTCTGCGGTTACTCGCCCGAGCGCATTAATCCAGGGGACAAGGAGCACACGGTCACCAAAATCAAAAAGATCACTTCAGGTTCTACCCCAGAGACCGCCGAAAAGGTCGATGAGCTCTATCGGAGCATCATTGAAGCAGGCACGTTTAAGGCTTCCTCCCTTAAAGTGGCTGAAGCAGCAAAAGTCATTGAGAATAGCCAGCGCGACATCAATATCGCATTTGTAAACGAGCTTGCCATGATCTTTAATAAGCTTGGTATCGACACGCAGGAGGTGCTGGCTGCGGCAGGCACCAAATGGAACTTTTTGCCTTTTAGACCTGGCCTTGTGGGTGGTCATTGCATCGGTGTAGACCCGTTTTATTTGACGTATAGGGCACAGGCTGCAGGCTACTATCCAGAGATCATTCTTGCAGGCCGCCGACTCAACGATAATATGCCGATCTATGTGGCGAATCGCGTGGTGAAATTGATGATTGGCAAGGGGCAAAAGATCGATGGCGCGCGAGTTTTGGTGCTGGGCATTACGTTTAAGGAGAATTGTCCTGACATCCGCAACTCAAAGGTTGTCGGCATTGTGCAGGAGCTTAAAGAGTTTGGCTGTAATGTGGAGATTTGGGATCCATGGGCTGATCCTAAGGAAGTTCAACACGAATATGGCCTTTCTCTTACTGAGCCTTCTGGTCATTATGATGCAATTGTCCTTGCGGTGGCGCATCGAGAGTTTGCGAATCTCGATATTGTGAGTATGCAGAATGGCCATGCCATTGTGTTCGATGTAAAAGGAGTCTTGCCGCGCGAAATGGTGGATGGAAGGCTCTAAAGTATGAAAGTGCTCGTCACAGGAACTGCGGGATTCATCGGCTTCCATGTAGCAAAGCGCCTTCTTGAACACGGCGATACTATCGTCGGAATCGACAATATCAACGATTATTATGATGTCAATCTTAAGTATGCCAGGCTCGCTGAGGCTGGCATTTCGAGGGATGCAGAGAAATGGAACAGCCGTGTGCAAAGTACGCGGTATCCAGGCTACAGCTTTATTCGGATGAATCTCGAGAATAGTGAAGGTCTCGTGCAGCTATTCAAAGATGAGAAGTTCGACCGTGTGGTGCATCTTGCGGCGCAGGCAGGCGTGCGCTATAGCCTTGAGAATCCTCGTAGTTATATCGACAGCAATATCGTGGGATTCTTAAATATTCTAGAAGCCTGCCGTCACAATCACATTGAGCATCTTGTGTATGCGAGTTCTTCGAGTGTCTATGGCAGCAATAGTAAAATCCCCTTTAGTACGAGCGATACTGTTGATCATCCAATAAGTCTCTATGCAGCAACAAAAAAAAGCAATGAGCTTATGGCACATGCCTATAGCCACCTTTTTGGATTGCCCACTACTGGCTTGCGCTTTTTTACAGTGTATGGGCCATGGGGTAGGCCCGATATGGCGCTCTTCATTTTTGCCAAGGCAATTCTTGAAGATAAGCCCATTAAGCTCTTCAATAATGGAAACATGGTCCGGGACTTTACGTATATCGACGATATTGTAGAAGGCATAGTCCGCATTCTGGATACACTACCAAAGCCGTGCGAGGGGAGGGATGCTGCTCCTAGTAGAAGTAGTACCGCTCCCTACAGAGTGTATAATATTGGCAATGGCACACCGGTAGAATTAGGAATGTGTATCGCACTATTAGAGCAATATTTAGGAAAGCAAGCAAAAAAGGAACTGTATCCCATGCAGCCAGGAGATGTGCCGAGGACTGCTGCTGATGTTGCTGATTTAGTGAGAGATGTGGGATATAAGCCATCAACAAGGGTCGAAGAAGGGATTAAGAGATTTGTGGAGTGGTTTATTGAGTTTTATGCATAGTGGAATTCCTGTCGCGCCAATTTAAACATGGGAGCTGATTATATGAAAGGCATTATCCTTGCCGGTGGTTCCGGCACTCGCCTCTATCCCGCAACAAAAGTAGTCTCCAAGCAGCTTTTGCCGGTCTATGACAAGCCGATGATCTACTATCCGCTTTCGGTTCTCATGCTCGCGGGCATTCGAGAGATTCTGATCATTTCGACACCTCAGGATACGCCGCGCTTTGAGGAGCTGCTTGGCAATGGTTCTCAATGGGGGATTGCGCTCTCATATGCAGTCCAAGCTAGGCCCGATGGCATTGGCCAGGCTTTTATCATTGGTGAGAATTTCATTTCTGGCGATTCGTGTAGCCTTATTCTTGGCGACAACATTTTCTTTGGCACCGGCTTTACGACAATGTTGCGGCGCGCTGCCAAGCTTCGCCATGGTGCAGAGATTTTTGGATATCCGGTGAAAGACCCTGAGCGTTTTGGGGTTGTTGAGGTAGACGACAATTTCAAGGCAATTTCTATTGAGGAAAAGCCAGCACATCCAAAGTCAAATTGGGCGGTCACGGGGCTCTATTTCTATGATAATCGGGTCGTACAGTTTGCGAAGGAGCAAAAGCCTTCTGCGCGGGGAGAGCTCGAGATTACCGATATAAACCGGCGCTATTT
>JAKJFY010000009.1:0-54046 GCA_022704665.1 Spirochaetota bacterium
TTACCTCCGTACATTCTCTTTATCGCCCTCCTCCCTACATTTTGCTTCAACTTCTTATACAAGGTTCGTAGCAGTAATTAGCTATTTAATATGTCAGAGCTTTGAACTACTAATCATTTACACCTCTAATTCGCGGCATCGGCCCTTTGTAGAGCGATTTATCACCGCCTGAGCGCTCTATTTCTGCCTGCATGAGAGCATGAATCTCTCCGGTGAACTTGATTGCAAAAGAGAGCATCTCGCGAGGATATTCCCGGACTGAGTCTCTATCGATACTCGATATAGGCTTAGGCAGCAAAGTCTGTGGCATTATTGGCTCAAGCATATGTACATTGACCTGGATGCGCTTCGACTTTTGGCCATTATCTCGCTTTAGAATTGTAACAATAGGTACCACTGGTACTCCGAACTTTATTGCAAAAAAAGCGGCACCTGCTTTAAAGGGGAATATATCCTGATTCCCTAGGAAACATTCGCCTTCTGGATAGAAATGGACTAGGCCTCGAGTACTAAGCGCGTACTCGACAGCGCTTTCGATATCTCCAAGTCTTTTTCTGTTTCTAGGCAATGGAATCCCACCGAGCAGCCTCACCAATGATCCAATAACCGGCGCCTCGCAGGTTTCTTCAAGAAGAGTAAAAAAAGTACGGCGAGGCAAAATGGAAAGGCCATGAAAGACTGGATCGAGAGGCATACAGTGATTGCTCACCAAAATAGCTCGAGATGGAAGTCTGAGTCTTTTCTCCCAGCCGATTCTTTCGATCTTGATATTGTATAGAAGACGACAGAGGGGCCATCCTATCATGCCGATAAACGCCACAAGGACATCGCCAACAAGACGCGATATGACTGTGTCTGAGACAAGAGAGGCACCCTTTTGGTATCTCATTTGACTTTTCTGCCCTTCCATTCGATTCCGCCTTCCTTATTTACAAGGCGGAATCCGCGCCAAAGCGCTGACATTGTATTCACAAAAATGAGCGGATAGATAAATGGTATATACCATGGTAGCCGACGATCAATTGTTTCAAGAATCCAGGAGTAAAATGTAATGATTGCCGAAGCTTTGAGATATGGAATAGCCGGTCCAAGCCATGGAATATCGAAAAAAAACACAATCAATGGAATATAAAAGACAAGCGGCACAGCCACGGTTCCAGAAAAGAGAATAAATAGATTCTTACCCAGATAATCATAGGCATTTTTAGCAATACCCTGAATAGCTTCTTTATATGTTGTATACATGCGGCATTCCACGATATCTTTTAGATCGATAAAGGCAATCTTTCCTCCATTTTCTTTTATGATCCGCGATAATCTCACATCTTCCGTCGCTTCATGTTTTACCTTTTCATAGCCTCCAATCTTTTCAAAAAAAGACCTCTTGAAAAGCATGAACTGCCCGATAGCATGGCTGAAGATCGGAGATTTTGTGGCTGGAATCAGGTAGAGTGGCATGCCAAGCATAGTAAGGATATACATTGAAGGAACGACAGCAGCCTCTGCGAATGTCGGCATCGAGTGATGCGGATAACCAGTGATAAGATCGGCTTTGTATTTGTCCGCGGCTGCTATTGCTTTGCTTATGGAATCTGGCTTATGGATCGTGTCTGCATCTGTGCATAGGAGGTAGTCTTCTTTTACATGAGTAGCTAGCTCCTGGAGCGCATGGGGCTTGCCATACCAGCCTTCCGGCAGGGGCTCAGCCTTGAAAGCCTTGAATTTGGATGGAAATCGTATCATGTAGCTTTGCAGGATATTCCAGGTTTCATCGCTGGAGTTGTCATCGATAACATAGATCTGGTAAGAACTATAATTCTGACATAGCAGAGAATCGATGCAAGGACGAATTCGCAAAGCTTCATCGCGCGCCGGAATAAGTACAGCGACAGATGGCCCACTCTTTTTTCGCTCTATAGTTAGTGTATGCATAAGCCATAAGATGTTGGAAATCGTAATGAATAAGAAAAACAAACATGCCACAAAGATTATTAACCCATAAGCAGTGAGTAAGGCGTTGATCATAGTAGTTTCTCCAATTCGCTTTTTGCATAAGGATTCTTGGGATAAATTTCAAGCGCTGCATCGAACCACCATGCTGCATTTTCGGAAAGATTGAGATTGCTATAGGCTGTAGCGATACCGACGCGCAGATCGAATAGAACATCCTTGGGCAAGCCATTCTTGGCTATCGACAAAACACTAGCATACATTTCCAACGCTTTTTTATAATCGCCGCCCCAAATAGGCGGAGGATAAGCCAGAGCACTTGCTTTGAGTATTAAGGCTTTGATATTTTTCGGATCTAATTCGAGCGCTTTGCTGGCATATTGGCCTACCTTAGGACCATTTTTGATTAAAAAACCAAGATCTTTCAAAATGCTAAGCTCCCCTAATGGCTCAGCAAGAGTCACAAGGGCTGTAGGCGTTTCCCCTTCTAAGCTGATCATTTTTTGCGCTGCCTCTACAGCACGCTCAAACCAGGCGATAGCTTTCTTTTTATCTTTATGATCATTCCAGGATCGACCGACCAAATATGCAATACGCGCCTCTAGTAATGCCTGATCTGAACTGGATATAGGCTGAATGCTTAGTATCTTCAGCAATGAAACTGCTTGTGCTTCTATGGATTCCGGAGTGGCACTTTCATATACATTGTCGCGGAGCTCAAAAAAGGCTGTAACTTCAGGTAGCATAATACCTTTTGGGAAAGGTATTCCAGGCAAAAGCTCTTGGCTTTTGGATAAAATTCCTGGGCTGCCGAACTGGAACTTGCCAACTGCAGCAGGATTTTGCGGTGGACTAGGCTCCCTCATGACATAATTGGTCTGAGCATAGAGCGGGTTATTCACAATAACAAATAACGAGATACTTATGAGCGCAAAAACAAACACCACTATTCGCAATATCACATCGAGATTTGCCTTATTTGAATCCATTATAATCCAGAATATCAGACTTTTGCGCTTGCGGGAATATTGAAAGTTGATATAGGATAATGCAGCGACTTGCACCGGGGCCTAATTCCCGAGGAGGTATGCAAGCCTATGTGTGATACTTTAATTCTACATGATAGCTCAAGAAAGCCCTTTTTATTTGGCAAAAACTCGGATCGACATCCGGAAGAACCTCAAGCCCTTGTCTATATACCTCCTCATGAACCCAAAGATGTTCAGATAAGGGAAGGAATTGAATATTCTGATAGAGGCTATGCCTTCCTTCTCTCCAAGCCCTCTTGGATCAATGGAGGCGAAATGGGCTTAAATAGCAAAGGCCTTGCCATTGGCAATGAGGCAGTTTTTTCGCGCTTTAAGCCAGATAAAAATGGCGTGCTTGGCATGGATATTCTCAGAGCTGCGCTTTCTGCCTGTGCGACAGCGAAAGAGGCTCTCGATTTCATAAGCTCTTTTGTCGAAAGATTCCCACAGGGAGGCAATGGAGCATATAAGGGCAAGCTTTTCTACAATAACAGCTTTCTTATTTCAGATCCTGATGAAGCCTATATCCTCGAGACTGCTACGGCGCGCTGGGCCTGGCGTAAGGCGATGATTGCAGACTCCATATCCAATATCTATTGTATAGAGGACGACTATGAGCGTCTCGATGCTGTTACTAGCAAGGAGATTTCACCTGTAGACAATCAGATAGCTTATTCTGAGGAAACGGATCCAGGCCACAAAGCACGGCGTGCTTCCTGGAAAAAACATGTTGAAGATAAGAAATACCTTTTATTTACACAAGGGGAACAGCGCAGATCGACATCACTTTCTAGCCTTCTGCGCATAGCTGCGGGATCAGACAAAATCGAAGGAAGCCAAATGCCTTCTTCGAGCGCGATCGAGCCTTTCTTTGCAATTTTGCGCTCGCACGAAGGAGCTCCGAAACCAGGCGCATTTCTAAACAGAATGAAAAATGTCTGTATCCATCCTGGTATTTTCCCAAAGAGCGCTACTACGGCCTCGATGGCAATAGAATATCGTAGAACTGACGCAATTATATGGTACACAGATAGTTCCTTTCCTTGCATATCTCTCTATAAACCGGCCATTTTGAAAGATGGTCGGTTCTATGCGTTCTGGAAATCTCTCTTGGAAGAGAACAAAGCTGAAAAAAGCTATACCTACTGGGCAGCTCGAAAAAATTGGGCTTCGCAGCCACACAAGCTCACCCTCTCGAGCCAGCAATCATTTGTGCAGTCGAGAGATGCAGCGCAAAAATCGATTATCGCAATCGCCCATCAGGCTCTTTCTTCAATGATAAAGGAAAAGACTTCCCCGGAGCGCATGCTTTCTGTATATGCTAGCGAGGTTGCGGCAATAGTTGGCGAGTGGGAAGAACACTGGAGAAATTAGAGATGGATAGAGAACGCATCTCTAAGCCTGTCCTTCTCCTTCTTATCTTAACCCTTGTTCTTGCAATAGCAACAGTAGTGATCATACAGGTATTTTCTCACCAGAAGCCGGACATACGCTCTCAATTCACTCTATATCTAGAAAAATTGGAACCTAAGTCGATGCTAGTCGCAGCGACAACCCAAGAACGTTATGAGGCATCCAAGGAATTTACAACAAAACTGCTCGCCATCTTTAATATCAGAGCGAAAATTCATCTCAGCGCCATAGCCGATGTGACCTATGTAATCCCCGCATCTGATCCTTCTGCTTGGTCTATCGATTGGAATTCCAAAGCGCGAAAGGTCGTCCTCTCGAGCCCTGCGCCAGATTGTCTTCTGCCAGCCGTACATACCGAGACAATCGAAATCATCACAGAGAATCAAAATATCCTTACAAATACAATATTCAAACTCAAGGAAGAGGCTGCTCACATGCAAGCCGAGCTTTCGGATGACTTCCTCGATCGAGCAAGAGCAACGCTTGCAGAGCCAGCAGTGCGTGCAACAATCGAAGATGGCTTAGAGAGTTTCGCTATTGCATTCTGCGAATCAGCCCATCTCGGGAAACCGACATCAATCGAAATTCATCTAGGTGAATCGCATTAAAAGACAGCCTAGTTGGATCGAGCTCGAATGATTTGAGAATTTTGAGCGCAACTGCCCGACAAAGGGTTGACACCTGCCAAAAACTATAAGAAGCTTAAATTTGTCAAATACTACAGGGTAAGAATTGAAGGAGAGGTGCTTATGAAAAAATCTATTTTTGCACTTATGTTGTTGGTAGGAGCGATTGCTGGCCTTTCTGCCCAGTTACCAGTCAATCTATACGGCCGCGCAGCAGTAGGAGAAAATGGAGTGGTTGCCGCGGCAAAGCCTGAGGCATCCCAGGTTGGAATCGATATTCTAAAGAAGGGCGGTAATGCGGTCGATGCCGCGATTGCAACTGGTTTTGCGCTCGGTGTGCTAGAAGCAAATGCCAATGGTATCGGCGGTGGTGGCTTTATGATCATCAAAATGGTAGACATGGAGGACCCGGTTGTAATCGATTTCCGCGAGAAGGCTCCTGGCAAGGCCACGCCAACCATGTATCTAGGCCCAGATGGCAAGGTTATTCCCAATTCGACCATTGAAGGCGGGCTTTCTGTCGGAGTACCAGGTGAGGTAAAGGGCTTATTGTATGCGCTCGAAAACTATGGATCAGGCAAATTGTCTCGAGCCGATATCATACAGCCAGCCATCCAGTGGGCGCTGCAAGGCATACCGGTCACCGTCAATCTGGAATCCATCATAAAAGACAACTATGGCAAGCTCGTCAAATATGAGAATGGAGCCCAGATCTATCTAAAAGACGGCCTTCCTTATGAGGTAGGAGATGTCATATACAATCCCGATCTAGCAAAGACATTGGCAAAGATCGTGAAGGAAGGCGAAGATGCAATTTACAAAGGCCCAGTCGCTCAAGCAATGGTCGATGAGGTCCAAAAACGCGGAGGCATCCTCACTCTCGAAGACCTTGCCAACTACGAGATCAAGGTTCGTAAGGCAGTGGAGGGCGATTATAGAGGATATAAGGTCTACTCCGTGCCTCCAGCCTCTTCTGGTGGCACTCACCTTATCGAGATTCTCAATATCCTAGAGAACTTCGATGTTGTAAAGCTCGGTTTCCAGACTCCGCAGGCATCTCATCTCTGGTCAGAGATACTAAAGCTCACTTTTGCAGACCGAGCGAAGTACATGGCCGACACCGATTTTGTCCAGGTTCCACTCAAAGGACTTACAAATAAGGAATATGCCAAGCAGCAAGCGGCAAGGATCAATATGAATGCATCGATGAGCTCTCCGCAGCCAGGCGATCCATTCAAATACGAATCGGGCTCTACAACTCACTTCTCAGTAATGGATAAAGAAGGGAATATGGTGGCCGTTACTAAGACTATCAACTACTTCTTTGGCTCAGGCGTCGTTATCCCAGGCTGGGGATTTATTATGAACGACGAGATGGATGACTTTGTGCCGACTCCTGGCTCTGTCAATTCTGTCGAACCTGGCAAGCGTCCGCTATCCAGCATGAGCCCGACTCTCGTTCTCGATCCGGAAGGCCGCTCTTTTATGGCGATTGGATCTCCAGGCGCGACGAGAATATTCCCCACCGTTGCTCAGGTCATCTCGAATGTCATCGATTTTGGATTCCCGATCCAGGAAGCGATTCTTGCACCGAGGCTCTTTCAAGCGGCTTCTGGAAGCTTGAATCTCGAGGGGCGTTATCCAGTCAGCGCGCTCGATGGAATTAAAAAGCTGGGTCATGATGTGACTATTCGCGGCGACTGGGATTCCTACTTTGGTGGAGTGCATGCAGTTTTGTATGATTATGACAAGGGATTGCTGTATGGCGGCGCAGATCCTCGTCGCGATGGACAAGCTGCGGCCTTCTAATCGAATCAAAGCAGTAAATCTGCATCGTATTAGACTGTCTTAGACAATAGAGCCGGCCGCTGAGATAGCAGGCCGGCTTTATTTGAGGCCTTATTCTAGTTTATCTTATTCTGGAGCTTGTTTGGCTCAATTCTCTATGAGAAGGCTGTTCTTTATTTTGAAAGACTGTATCTTAAAGAAGAAAGGGAATTTATATGAAAAATGCTAGAAGGACTATTCCAATTCTCTTAGCGTTTATGCTGCTTTTTGGAACTGGAGCGATACTGCCGCTCGCTGCATATAATCTCAAGGCAGCTTTTGCGCCACAGCCAGCGCTACTAACTTCTATAGGTCAGAGCGCCGATGTCGAAATGGTAAAAACGCTCATGACAAGGGCAAAATTGAATTTTACCATGGATCCATTAGTAAAAGCTCAGGCGCTTGCAGGCACGAATGCCAAGACGCTAGTCATAGTGATTGGAGGCTCATCCAAGGGGCTGGGCGCAGCAGGCATCTCCGCAGATGCAGAACTCGAACGAACAAAAGCCCTGCTTACCGAAGCTAAAAAACGCGGCATGAAAATAATTGGCCTGCATATTGGTGGCGAAGCACGGCGTGGCGAGCTTTCAGATCGCTTTATTAATGAGGCTGTCCCTTCCTGTGATTATTTCATAGTAGTCGAGGAAGGCAATAAGGATGGCCTTTTTACCAAGCTGTGCGGAAATAAGATTCCTCTCGATATAGTGCAAAAAATCTCACAGATTAGCGAGCCCCTGGCTGCGGCTTTTCTAAAATAGCGAGGTCTCTGTGACACAGGAATTATGGCTTTTCATTCTGATGGTTGGTGCATTTGCCGCTGGATGTTTTGCTTTCAAATGGCCGGTATCGGTTGCAATGCTCGTTGCTTCGGCACTTGGCGCCATTGTTGGTGGCGTACAGGATCCAGTTCGGCATCTGGTAGAAGGAACATTTGGCTATCTCGATACAATCCTCACGATTGCTACGGCCATGATGTTCATGACTGGCTTTCGCGATTCAGGAGCCCTGCATGCTTTGACAGCGGCAGTGATCAAGAAGTTCAATAAATGGCCCGCACTTCTCATGATTCTCCTGACCTTCGTGATTATGGTACCAGGGATGATCACGGGTAGTTCTACTGCATCTGTGCTGACAGCCGGTGCTGTGGTTGCTCCGATGTTCATCGCAATGGGCATGTCTACGGTAGATGCGGGAGCGCTCATTTCGATTGCAGCTATTTTGGGGATGATAGCCCCGCCGGTGAACATTCCAGTCATGATCATCGGCGGAGGTGTCGACATGCCTTATGTCGGCTTCGAAATGCCCCTTATTCTCCTGACATTCCCGCTCGCCATAGTATTTGCGCTTTGGTTTGGCTGGAGAAATGTGCATAAGGTCGACCGTTCAAATGTCATTGCATCCCTCGATTTCAGCGAGCTGAATAAATTTGGAGGTCTTAGGCTATTTTCTCCCCTCATTTTTATCTTTGTATTGATGATTCTAGATAAAGCGGTGCCACGCATATTCGGTCTCGGTATGCCACTTATTTTCATCTTGGGAACAGCGCTCACCTGGATTACAGGCACGCGCTTCAACATCTTGAAATCAGCAAAGAAGGCGATCGAAGATGTGCTTCCGGTCCTGGGGATTCTTGTAGGCGTCGGCATGCTCATTCAAGTAATGACAGCCACGGGTGTGCGCGGATTTATCGTTGTAAATGCATTGTCTGTCCCTCCCGCACTTCTATATCTGATGATCGCTATCTCTATTCCGCTATTCGGCGCGATTAGCGCATTCGGTTCCGCTAGTGTGCTCGGAGTGCCTTTTATGTTGGCATTGCTTGGCCAGCACCAGATCACTACGGCTGCTGCGCTTTCGCTTATAGCTGCTATTGGAGACTTTATGCCTCCAACAGCGCTCGCAGCCATTTTTGCAGCCAAGGTTGTAGGCCTCGAGAAGTATGGGACAATTTTGAAAAAGCTAGTTGTCCCTGCGCTGATAATCATAGCTTGGGCGATACTTTTCATCTTGTTCTCCAAGCAGATCAGTGTTCTTTATTAGAAAGAGTCGAAGGAAGGTGTCCATGTTCTATGTCTATCTTGGGATTCTGGCTATTGTGCTAGCTCTAACGATATGGGAGCTCTTCGATACGAAGAAGCTCTCTATGCAGATTACGGCAGCGATGGTGATTGTGCCACTTCTCTTAAGGCTTCTGATGATAAAGTGAGTGAGGAATATTCATGCAAAAACATACAATTACGGCTATTATATGCCTTGCTGGAGCTTTTGTGGCATCAGCGATCGCAGGTTCCTCTTTTTTGGCGATGCGAAAGCCAGATAAAATCGTGACCGGACCCGGTGTCACGGAAATAAAGATGCTTTCAGATTGGTTCCCAGCTTTGAAAGGCAGCGCCGGCGATACTGAAGTCTATATTATGAAAGGAAGCGATAATGGAGTCTCTATGCTGGTAATGGGCGGCACTCATCCCAACGAGCCAGCTGGCCATCTCGCTGCCATATTGCTTGTCGAAAACTTCTTGCCTAGAACAGGCACACTCTACGTTATCCCGCGAGCAAATGCCTCGGGCTTTACGGCAAATGATCCACAGGAGGCCGCTCCACAGCGCTTTACCATCGAAACGGCAAGTGGCCCGCGAGTCTTCAGTTATGGATCGAGAGCAACAAACCCCATATACCAATGGCCAGACCCGAATGTCTATATACATGCTTCATCTGGCCAGACACTCTCTGGGAGCGAAACTCGCAACCTGAACCGTGGTTATCCAGGCCGAGCCGATGGTACTCTCACCGAAAAAGTCTGTTATGGAATAGTTCAACTTATAAAAGAGCAGAATGTAACCATAACAGTGGACCTGCACGAAGCGTCTCCAGAATATCCGGTTATCAACGCAATCGTCGCACACCCAAAAGCCATGCAACTAGCATCCGATACTGTGCTTGGGCTCGAAATGCAGGATATAAAGATCAGTCTCGAGCCCTCGCCAGTCAATCTCCGCGGGCTTACACACCGCGAACTAGGAGACTTCACGGATACCCTGCCTCTCTTGATGGAGACCGCAAATGCTTCACAAGGACGATTGCGTGGGCGTACAGACGAAGCTCTTGTGCTAACCGGCAAAGACAAATGGTATGTGCGCGCGGCAAAACTAGGGCGCCTCTATGTCCCATATGATGAGAATGGCCATCCTCTCGAAGAGCGAGTAGGCAGACATGTTACCGCGATCGCTGAGATCATCAACTCATGGAATTGGGAGCATCCAGAAACTCCTTTGGAATTCGATAATATTCCCAGCTATGAGGATTTGCTCAGCAAAGGACTTGGTGCTTATCTGTTGCCTGTGCAATAAGACTGATGGCTCGTAAAGCCAGATAACTCGTGGCACCAGACAACATTGCGCGCTAAACCTCTGTTTTTCGCTGAACTTTTGAACTTTCTTTGCTAATTCCTCATCTTGAGAATAGGTGCTAGGGCCTCGTCTATCTTCTCTAGGATTTCAGCGCTTAGTTTGGGCAGAATATCTATAGCGCCGAGATTTTCCTGAAGTTGGGAAAGACGGCTTGCGCCTGTTATCACGGTGCTAACATTGGGATTGTGTGCGGCCCAGGCGAGAGCAAGTTGGCTCATAGTAGCGCCGAGGGAAGCGGCGATAGGACGAAGTCGTTCGATGCTGGCTATAATCTCGGGCTGATACCAACGCTCCTGAAGCCACTCATAGCCCGGCAGCCCAAAACGCGAATCCTTGGGGATACCATCCTTGTACTTACCAGACAGAAGGCCAGAAGCAAGGGGGCTGAAAGTAGTGAGCCCGAGGCCTATGCCCTGGTAAAGACGTGCAAATTCTTTTTCGACCTTGGTGCGCACCAGCATGTTGTATTGAGGCTGCTCCATCTGGGGTTTTCGGAGATTGCGCTTATCTGCGATTTCCCATGCTTCGCGAATCTGCTCGGCAGACCACTCGCTCGTTCCCCAATATAGAGCTTTGCCTGAAGATACAATGTCGTGCATAGCCCATACCGTCTCTTCGATCGGTGTTTCAGGATCTGGACGATGACAGAACAAAAGATCGACATATTTCATCCCCAGACGCTCGAGGCTAGCTTCGATTGCCTCTAGAAGGTACTTGCGGTTGAGAGTATTCTTTTCGTTAGGGCCATCGTGGATTCCCCAAAAAAGCTTGGTCGATATAAGATAGGAGCCTCGCCTCAGTCCGAGTCTACGAAGAGCTTGGCCCATGATGACTTCGGATTGCCCTTCTGCATAGGATTCTGCGTTGTCGAAATAGTTGACGCCATGGTCATAAGCGTATTTGATCATCTGTGCTGCTGTATCGATATCGATCTGCGAGCCATAGGTCACCCATGAACCTAGCGAAAGCACTGAAACCTTGATACCTGCTGAACCTAAATGTCGATAAATCATGGAATAACTCCTTTGCGGAAGCTTCTCTTGCGGAGGTGTCTAGAACAATAATCAGCAGAAAAACATAACATCATACTAGCTCTAATTGAAACGCTGAAAAGCTCTTGACGCCAGCAGAGAGAAGACAGCCAATGAATCCCGCTTTTATTCTCTGCTCCGAATTGAGCCCACAATAAAAACATACTAAACTGAGCTTAGAAAGGAAAGATTCCAGATGTCATGTTCTGACAAAATATTCAAAATTGCTCATATTTCTGATCTCCATCTCGGAAAGAGCCTTAGATCTCAAGATCTGGCTCAGGATCAGAGCGCTGCGCTCGAGCAGATTGTCGAAAAGATCAGGATGCTCAAGCTCGATCTTGTAGTCATTGCAGGAGATGTATTCGATCGAAGTATTCCTTCAGAGAGCGCTCAGACTATGTTCGGCTGGTTTATGGCTAAGCTCAAGCGCGTTCTACCGCAAAATAGCCGCATTCTCGTCATACCGGGAAATCATGATTCCCCAAAACGAATCGCTTTTGCGGCAGAATTGTTCGAAGCCGTAGGCATATACTTGGTTAGCGAAATCCTTTCAAGCCCTACTCTCGTGCTGGAAAAGGGTGGAAAGAAAGCAGCGGTTTGGGCGCTTCCCTTTGTGACTCATGGAACTTACCACGAATTCAAGAGAAGGTTGGCTGAAGAAGGGAAAGTAGAAGCAGGCTGCAACGAGATCATAAGCTCAATGGCGGATCGTATGGAGAGCATTATAGCAAACCTCCGTCCCTCGGAATATGACCTAAATATTCTTGTAGCGCACTGCTATGTTAGGGGAGCTGTTCTTTCGGAATCGGATATAGCCTTTATTGGCGGAACAGAAGCCGTACCAGTCTCACTTTTCGAGGGCTTCGATTATGTGGCGCTTGGGCACTTGCATAGGATGCAAGCTCTGTCCCCGAAGGTTTGGTATTCTGGCGCGCCTATGCCAATGTCTTTTGGGGATGAAGGTATCGAAAAAGGATTTTTATATGTCGAGCTCGAGGATGGTAAGCAGGCAAGAATAGAGCGAATAGAACTAGAGCCATTACATGTCTTTAAGCGCGTTAGAGGCAGTTTTGCGGAACTTACGGCCCAATCTACTTTTATAGAGGATGACTATGTCGAGGTTCTCCTTACCGACGAAGAGCCCGTATATGATGCTTTCAATCGTCTTGCTCTTCGCTTTCCCAATCTGATGTCTGTGCGTCAAGAGGTCTTTGAAAAAAGAATGGGGACGGAGGTTGAAAAAGTCAGAGATTTGGCTACTCTTATACATCCAAATGAAGAGACATCAAATCCTGATGCGGCAGGAAACCTTGCCGGCACATCACTTCACACCGCAGTTCTCAATGACTTTATAAGCTTTACGCAAGGCATTCTCGATGAGCCACCTTCTGAAGAATTGCTGAAGGTTTTCGACACTCTCCTTAGAAATGCTGAAGAGGAGCTTTCATGAAGCCGCTTTCTCTTTCTTTCGAACACTTTGGTCCATACCACAAACGTCAGGACATCGATTTTAGTAAGCTCGACGACTTTTTTCTTATTTATGGCAAGACTGGTTCGGGGAAAACCACCATTTTCGATGCTATTGCTTATGCACTCTATGGGAAGGCAATCGGGGGACGGAGCAATCTCGAGCGTGAGCTTGGTTCGCGCTTTTCTCCAGCTGGAAGCAAGCCCTGGGTCGAGTTCGAGTTCCTGGCTTCATCTGGGCAATGGAAAGTATATCGAAGCCTGCCTTACAAGAAGCGCAATAAAAAGGGACAGGAATCTGAGGCCGCAAGCGAGGTTGAGCTCTATCAGATGAATGAAAAGGGAAGTTATGAAATACAAGCTGATCGTTCTACGACGGCTAACCAGATTTTGCTAGATCTTCTGCGCCTAAGTGCTGATGAGTTTTCAAAGATCGTGCTTCTGCCCCAGGGAGAGTTCCAGAAATTTCTTGAAATGAAAACCACGGAGCGAGTCGAGATTCTCGAAAAGCTCTTCGATGTAAGCATCTATGATGCAGTCACCGAGGCAGCGAGAAAAAAAGTCGTAGAGCTCGAGGCTTACCTAAAAGCAAAGCAAGAGGAAATCGAGCATATCTCGAATGAGCTCGGCGCCGAGCCCGAATCTCGTATAAAAGAATCAGGAAAAGCAATATCCGAATTCGAGGAAAAAATAGAAGAATTGACGAGGAATTCTTCGAATCTAGAAACTCAAATCGCTCAAAAAAATGAGCGCCTTTCATTCCTTCAATCTATGCTTGCAGCCTGGAAAAGCTTCCATGAAAATGAAGAAATAAAGCCCATCTTCGATGAACGCGAAAGAAAGCTCGAAGCAGCCAAATCACTTGGAGAACTGGCGAGCTTGGCGA
The DNA here is from genome assembly GCA_022704665.1 of Spirochaetota bacterium. Classification (GTDB taxonomy): domain Bacteria; phylum Spirochaetota; class Spirochaetia; order Treponematales; family Rectinemataceae; genus Rectinema. The sequence continues at coordinate 13,639 of JAKJFY010000009.1, forward strand.
GAAGAGTATCGGCTGATTACGGGGAACTAATCGAGATTCTTTTAGAAGCCTTACAGACAGGGACAGAGCTTTCAATGCTCGAAGAAGAGCGAATCGAGATAAAGGAAAAACAGAAAAGATTGCCCTTTCTTCGAAAGGATTATGATAATCTGCAGCGCAGAGCCGCATTGTATCAAAATGCTGTTAATGCATGGAACCAAAAGGAACAATGCGAAAGCGAATGTAGAGAGGTTCTGCAAAGACTCGATGCTGCTTCGGAGAATTGGGAATCTCAACAAAAAGAGAGCGCTCGGCTCAAATCTGGCATAACAGAGATCGAAAATGCTCTTCAAAGCGAGCCCATAGCACAAGAGTCATTTCAAAAGATTGTCATCGCAGACGAAGCATTCAAGCGAATAGAGACTTGGATAGAACAAAAAGAAAAGATAGAAGCACAGCGCTCCGAAACCTTACGTAAAATTCAGCAAGCGGAAGATTCTATCCTATCCATCGACCAAGAGCTCGCTATTGCCGAACAGAATCGAGATCGTATTGCTGAGGAAATTCGTCATGCTCAGGCTAGTATCCTTGCCGCCTCGCTCGTTCCTGGTGAACCATGCCCTGTCTGCGGAGCTCGAGATCATCCCAATCCCGCTAAACTTGAGCAGAAAGCTCTAGATGACAAAACCATCAAAGCCGCACAAAAAGTAGTGGAAGCGATCAAATCATCGCGCGCTGCCTTAATTCAGAATAAGGAGAATCTGGAAAACCGCATCGAGGAATTCACGCGAGATCTTAAGAATACAGTAGATAGAATCTCAGAAGAATTGAGCTCTATTCCCTGCGAAGTCCTGGGAGATGAAGCCACTATACCTTTTGATCGGATTTCTTTAGCGGCTGCATCCATAAGCGCGCGTTTACAATCTCAGCGCCGCCAACTCGAAGAACGACTGAAAGACTATCAACATGAGCGCGAAACATTGCAAAAAATGCGAAAGACTCTTGATCAGGTAGAGCGCGATTTTATTCGAATTCAAGAGGAAAAGACCGCACTCGAGATTAAGCGTGCCGAATTAGATGCTCATATTGCTTCTCTTGGAGCACAGGTCGGGAAAGAGGATCCTAGGATTCGCCTCAAAGAGGCAGAAGAAAATCTTGCCGCTCTCCATAACGAGATCGATCAGATCGAAGAGCGAGCTCAAAAATGGGAAATAGCCTGGAGCTCTACAAGCATCAAAATCGACATGCAGTTGGAGACAATTACTCAAAAAGGATCGGCTTTTGCTATAATGCTCGAGGGATTTCTCCATGAAGCCGAGAAAATAGAAGCGAGAAGGCTCTTACAGCTTCTCGAATCTTCGGCAATTTCTTCGGAGAAAGAGGCACCATTATATGAGCAACAGACAAGCTGGCCATTGCAAGGCTCTTTGGGTTCACCTAATAATTTTTCGGGCTCGCTTGAATCTCCCTCAAGATTGTCCTCAAGATCGCTACAGGAGCTCTTTGCCCAGCTAGACAATGTCTTACCAAAGACTAGAAGATTTAAGCTGAGCTCTGAGCAGATTATCGAGCTTTCAGGAACTTTGGAGAGCATCTTTTTCGCTCATATAATAAATGAGCCTGCATTAAAAAAACTTATCGAAGAAATCCTTTGTTCTGTCTGGACAAGCGATCGCATCAAAGAAGAGGCAAAGGAGATTTCGGCATTCCGACAATCCTACACTGAAGCTCGTGCATCCTATGAAGCACTCGATCGATCCCTCGAACACGGGAAAGAACATGTCGATAAACTGGAGCATCCGGAAATCCTCGAGCCTCTTCGACTCGAACAACAAGAAAAAGCCATTAGAGAGGAGTGCGATGAACTATTCGAGAGAAAGAAGAACATTGAAATTGCTATATCGGATTTGCGCGACGGGCGGGCCCATTTTATAACAGAACTCGATCAGCTTCGTCGCCTTCTTTCCAGGCGAGATGAATTGACTCGCGAATACAAAAGCGCTACTGAGGAGTTCGGAAAACACCAAAAGCTTTCAAAACTGCTTGGGGGGAGCCTAAACCCACAGAGAAAAATGCCATTCAAGAACTATGTCTTAGGCCTTCAATTCCGCGAAATAGCCATGCGAGCTTCCGAGCGACTATACCGGATGAGCAATGGCCGCTTCCTGGTGGAAGCCGATATTTTGGGTGGTAGCGGCAACCAAAAAATAGGCTTGGAACTCTATGTGCTCGATTCCTGGAATGGGGGCCGTCGCCCTGTAGGCACGCTTTCCGGAGGAGAAAAATTCATGCTTTCCATAAGCCTTGCTCTGGGATTAGCCGACTCAATCCAGGAACGAGCAAGAGCAAATCGCATTGAATCGCTCTTTATCGATGAGGGCTTTGGGAGTTTAGATGAGGAATCACTCTCGCAGGCCATCTCGGTCTTGGAAGACCTTAGAGGTGACAAGAGCATTGCTATCATCTCCCATGTGGACGAGCTTTATAGCCGTATACCATCTAGAATCGTCGTCCAAAAAGGTGTGGGCGGCTCTCACCTGGAGTTCGAGCAGGATTAGAGGCTTTCTTCATTGCTGAGGAGCACCACGGTATATAATCTCTAGCAATTCTCTGAGCTCTGCATCGGTAAAGGCCCGCGGGCTAGCCTTACGCCTTCGGTAAGAAAGGGCGTCACTAAGAATGTCGTCGAAATAGATGGGAGACACGCCGGCAGCTTCAAGGTTCTCAGGGATACCGATATCGTGTCCTAGCTGAGAGATTGCGCGCACTGATTCTTCGGGGCTGATGTTGTCCTTAGCCGTTAGCGCTTTCCCAATGTTTGAAAGGCGCTCCGCTGCGTCTGGAATCAAGGATTGCATCACAAAAGGAAGGATTATCGCATTGGCAAGCCCGTGCGGAAGCCCAGCCAAAGCCCCTACGGGATGGGCAAAGCCGTGGACCATTCCCAATCCTGCTTGAGATAGAGCTACTCCTGCAAGGGTCGCTGCGAGCGCCATGTCTCGCCTCGATTGCATGCCGTCCACTCCTTGCGACATGAGGCAGGCTGTCCTTAGGCTACGACCAATAAAACGAATGGATTCGAGGCAGTACATATCGCTGATAGGCGTACTAAAACGGCTTACATAGGCTTCAATCGCATGAGTAAGAGCATCCATGCCTGTTGCGGCAGTAAGCGAAGGAGGCATACTTATATGCAAAACAGGATCCACGATAGCAAGCTTGGGGAAATAATACTGGCTCGAGGTGCCTTTTTTGCTCCGGCGACCGCACTTGTCTACTACAGTGAACACCGCCGCATTTGTAACCTCTGTCCCCGTTCCAGCAGTCGTAGGAATTGCAATAAGCGGCGGTACAGGCTTTGTAAATGCCAATCCCGTTCCTACAAAATCGCGGATGGAACGATCTTCAGCAACGCTCGCGGCGATGCCCTTTGCACAATCGATGGGGCTGCCGCCGCCGAAGCCGATAATGGCGTCACAGCGCTGCGCTTTATAAACCTCCGTCCCTTTATCCACAAGTGCGGTATCAGGATCTGCGCCGACTTCCCCAAAATGAACATAGGGTATGCCAGTTGCCTCTAGACCGATGCATAGGTCCTTAAAACCTTGCGAAGAAGCAGTTTTCGATCTGCCGGTCACAATCAGTACCTTGGTCGCTCTCATTTCTTTGAGTTGCGGAGCGGCTTCGGCAAGGCAGCCATCTCCAAACAATATCTTGGTCGGTGCATAGAATTCGTACATAGCATATCTCCTATAACATTAGTCTTCTGGAATTGCCTATCCCATTAAAATGAACATAAGCAGGCTTCCGTATAGATTTTCAACGGAGAGCACATCGATAATGGAAGCTTATATTAGAACGATAAGTCCCAATCATGTCATAAATCCGCGCCAATTGTAGAGCTTTATGGCTAAAATCGTAAAAAATTCTTGCATTGCTCATAAAAGGAGTATATAGTATTTGAGAATGTCCCTTAAAGAGGAGGTAATATGAAAAAGATCCTTTTCGCGTTGATCGCCCTAGTCGCGGTTTTAGGCCTTAGCGCTCAGGACTTTACCATCGTAAATGGTACTGAGCCTACTTCGCTAGATCCGCATGCGGTCGAAGGTGTGCCTGAGCACCGTATCTATGTGGCGCTTTTCGAGGGTCTAACAATCAATGATCCGCGAACCAACCGAGCTCTCCCCGCAGTTGCAGAGAGCTGGTCGTTCAGTAAGGATTACAAGACCTGCACCTTCAAGATCCGCAAAGGTGTTACATGGTCGGATGGTGTGGAAATAACCGCAGATACGGTTGTCCAGTCCTGGGTGCGCAAGATGGATCCGAAGAATGCCTTCCAGTATGCCGATCTGCCCGCTATGTATATCGAGGGCGGCATGGATTATCTCGAAGGCAAAGCTGGTCCAGAGAGCCTAAAAATTCGTGCTGTGGATAAATACACCTTCGAAGTCAAATTGGTTGGCCCAATTCCATTCTTTGCAGATATGGTCGCTCACTATGCATTCGCCATTGTTCCAATGCATGCCATCGAAAAATATGGTAAGGATTGGGTAAAGCCAGGCAAGATGGTATCGAACGGACCCTATGTACTCTCGGAATGGAAACCCCAGGAAAAGGTCGTCGTTGTAAAGAACAACAAGTACTGGGATGCAAAAAACGTCGCTCTCAAGAAGGTTACCTTCATTGCTAATGACGATATCAATGTTGGCTATAACCTCTACAAGAGTGGAGCCGCTGACTGGACAGAAGCCGTACCCCTTGAGCTAATGGATGAGGTCAAACTGCGCAAGGACTTCCACGTCGCTCCGCAATATGGAACCTATTATTTTATTTACAACACGACTCGAAAACCGCTCGATGATCCTCGGGTCCGCAAGGCGCTCGCTATGTCTATCAATAAGGACGACCTTGTCAATAAGGTTACCCGCGGCGGCCAGATACCCGCAAACAGCCTAGTACCCCCTAGCACCGGTTATACTCCAGCAAAGGGCTATGACTTCGATCCTGCTGCAGCACGCAAGCTTCTTGCGGAAGCAGGTTATCCAGATGGTAAAGGCTTCCCAACATTCACAATCCTCTATAACACTTCTTCGGCTCACAAGAGCATTGCGGAATTCATCCAAGCCCAGTGGAAAGTGAATCTAGGAATCAATGTCGGCCTTATGAACCAGGAGTGGGGCACCTATCTCGACACCCGATCCCAGTCGCATAACTTCGATATCGCTCGCGCTGGTTGGATTGGCGACTATCTCGATCCATCGACCTTCCTAGAGATGTTCATCACTGGCGGTACCCAGAATGATGGACTCTATTCCAACCCGAAGTACGATGAACTACTCGACAAAGCTCGTGTTACGAGCGGCACCGAGCGTTTCCAGTATCTGATGGATGCAGAGAAGATCCTTATCGATCAGGATATGGCGGTTCTTCCGCTATACTTCTATGTAACACAGAACCTCATAGATCTGGATAAGTGGGACGGCTGGTATCCGAACCCACTCAATATTCATCCTTGGAAATTCATCCGACCTAAAAAATAAAAATAAGTTAATGTAAGAAATCAGGGCTGTCCAATATGGGCAGCCCCTTTTTATATCTTGAAACTATCTCTTGCAGTGCTCAACATTAAGAAATTCTGGGTAGATAAATTTCTAGGAGTGGAGTATAATATTTTTGCTGAGAAACATCTTCTCATGCTTCGAAATTCCAATTACGCAAATATATTCTTTTGAATAATAAATTTGCGCCCCGGAAAGGAGTAATTCCGAATGCCACGATATTTCATTCGGAGAATATTGAGCATAATCCCTACGCTCTTTATCGTGATCACACTGAGTTTTTTTCTGATCAGGCTTGCGCCTGGAGGCCCTTTTGCTCGCGAACGCGAAGTGCCAGAGGCAATCCTTCAAAACCTCATGAAGCGCTATCATATGGACGAACCTCTCATCAAGCAGTATTTGCGGTATATGGGCGACATAATTCGCTGGGATTTCGGCCCTTCCTATCGATATAGAGATCTAACCGTCAATGAGATCATCGACGAAGGACTCCCCATCTCGATGTCGTTAGGCGTTATCTCTTTGGTGCTTGCGACAGTCGGTGGAATTGCGGTCGGCATCATTTCGGCGCTAAAGCAGAATAGATGGCAGGATTACGTTGTCACTTCGATCGCTGTCATAGGTATTTCCGTGCCGCTATTTGTAATGGGGCCTGTCTTGCAGCTCGTCTTCGGCATGAAGCTCAAGATCTTACCCATAGGTCAGTGGATTTCGACTCATGGCATAAAGGCGGTAATCTTACCAGCGATAACTCTATCATTTCCTTATTTTGCCTATATTGGCAGGCTTTCGCGAGCAAGCATCCTCGAAGTGCTGCGCTCGGATTACATCCGCACGGCAAGGGCAAAGGGGCTTAAAGAATCGGTGGTTGTGTGGAAGCATGTTCTCAAGGGAGCTTTGCTCCCCGTAGTCACCTATCTTGGCCCAGCCTTTTCGGGCATTGTAGTAGGCTCGATAGTCGTAGAATCGGTCTTCCTTGTACCTGGAATCGGGCGCCCTTTTGTCCAATCGGCTTTGAATAGGGATTATACACTTATAATGGCTGAAGTGGTTGTCTATTCCATTATTCTCATCATTGCGAATCTTGTGGTCGACATTCTCTATGGCTTCCTCGATCCAAGGATTTCCTACAAGTAAGGGGTGAGAGATGGCAAAAAAGCAACTTGAAAATGCAGTCAACGAGTTCAACCAGGTAATGAAGCCTGTCTCTCTATGGGCTGATGCATGGAAGCGACTTCGCAAGAACAAGATGGCTTTGATAAGTCTCGTAATAGTAAGTATATATGTGGTTATCAGCCTTTTTGCGCCTCTTCTTACGAGCGCGGGAATTCTCATCGATTACCGCAAACAAGTCATTACGAATGCGAGCTTACCTCCATCTTTCAAGCCAGCCGGAGAGTTGGTTGTCAAGAAAATCGAAAACCGCATCGCGGATCTCGAGAAAAGGGTCGAGGAACAGCAACAGCAGCAGTCTGCCTTCAGTTCTTTCTTCGACTTTGGAGCCATAAGTACTCCGGAAGAGAGCTACGAAGCTAGTGATAGCTATGAAGGCAGCGAGGAAGGGGGATTCTCTTTTACCTATGAGGGCGAAGGATTCTCTGGCAATACAACCGATCCGGTAGTCCGCGAGCTCATAAGTCAAAAAGAAACCCTAGAAGGAGTCAAAGCCGAACTCGATACAAATCCCGACTATAAAATCGTATACATTCTTGGAACAGATAATCTAGGCCGCGATATGTTTGCACGTATAATCTATGGTGGCCGCATATCGATTGCTATAGGAATCGTAGGCACATTGACGGCTGCCTTGGTAGGTATTCTAGTCGGAGCTATTTCTGGCTATGTTGGCGGCTGGCTAGATAATTTTCTTATGCGTTTTGTCGATATCATGTATGGGCTACCCTATATGCTCATCGTCATAATCATAATGGCTATGATTGGCGAGAAGGCACGTGGAAGCTTTGTTGTGCTCTTTGTAGCAATAGCATTAGTCTCCTGGCTCACCATTGCCCGAGTGGTGCGAGGCCAAATCATAAGCTTAAAGAATTCGGAATTTGTCGAAGCAGCGCGGTCTATGGGCGCAAGTACTCAACGCATAATCTTCCGGCATCTTTTGCCCAACACTCTCGGAGTCATCATCGTATTCTCCACTCTTATGATGCCAAGCTTCATCATGAATGAGTCCTTCCTAAGCTTTTTAGGACTCGGTGTGTCGGCACCGGATGCATCCTGGGGTACTCTTGTCTCGGAAGGAGTTCGTGCAATGGAATCCTATGCCTGGCAACTGCTTGGCCCAGGTATCGCAATGACGATCTTCCTCTTCTGCATGAACTTCCTGGGCGATGGCCTTCGGGATGCTCTCGATCCGCAGAGTAAGAACCGCACTTGATAAGGAGCCTAAATGTCTGATGAAGTCATCCTTCAAGTAAAAGACTTGAAAACATACTTTACCGTAGATGAGGGACTGGTGAAGGCAGTCGATGGAGTAAGCTTCGAGCTTCACCGCAGCGAAACCCTCGGAATTGTAGGTGAATCTGGATCGGGGAAAAGTGTGACCAATCTCTCGGTCATCAATCTGATTCCCACACCTCCCGGAAAAATAGTCGGAGGCGAGGTCCTTTTTCATGGCACAGATCTGCTCAAATTGCCGCCCAGCGAAATTCGCCATATAAGAGGCAATAAGATTTCGATGATCTTTCAGGACCCCATGACATCGCTAAACCCCTTCTTGCGAATTTCCACACAGATGATTGAGACGATACAGTTGCACCAGGGGCTAGATAAAAAGGCGGCAAAGGATAAAGCCATCGAGATGCTTAAACTTGCAGGTATTCCTGCTCCAGAAAAGCGTATCGACCAATATCCGCATCAGTTTTCAGGCGGAATGCGCCAACGCGTAATGATTGCCATGGCACTATCCTGTAATCCCGAGATACTGATTGCTGATGAGCCGACCAGCGCACTCGATGTTACGATCCAGGCTCAAATCCTCGAGCTTATCAAAGAACTAACCCGCAAGCTTGGAACCGCGGTGATTCTCATTACGCATTCGCTAGGTGTCGTTGCGGGAATGTGCGACACAATCTGTGTTATGTATGCGGGGCGAATTGTCGAGCGCGGCCCCACCGAAGATATCTTCGAAGCACCGAAGCATCCTTACACAATGGGGCTAATCCGTTCGGTACCGCGCCTCGATCAAGAGACCAAAATGCGCCTATATTCCATACCTGGCCAGCCTCCCAATGTCATAGATTTACCGGACTGCTGCCCATTCTATCCGCGCTGCGAACAAGCTATGGATATCTGCAGAGAGAAATATCCATCTATCGTATCCTTCGAGAACAATCAGAGCGTAGCTTGCTGGCTCTACAACAAGGAGATTCAGAATGCCTGAAAACGACGAAGTACTTCTAGATGTGCGCGGCCTCAAGATGCATTTTCCTGTCAAAACAAGCATGTTCTCTAAGATTAAGAACTATATCTATGCTGTAGATGGCATCGATTTTAAGGTAAAAAAGGGCGAGACTCTTGGCCTTGTAGGCGAATCCGGCTGCGGAAAATCGACTACGGCTCGCGCCATAGATCAGCTCTATAAGCCCACTGCCGGTGAGGTAATTCTGAAAGGCAAAGATCTTACTAAGCTATCGCCCAACGAAATGATGGAAGCGCGAAAGAACATGCAGATGGTTTTCCAAGACCCCTATGCTTCGCTCAATCCACGTATGACCGCTGGCGATATAATTGCAGAGCCCATTCGCATATTCCAAAAGCAAGGGCTCATAGATATGAGTACACAAGACCGCGATAACCGGGTAGAAGAGCTTATGGAAAAAGTGGGGCTATCCCGCTTTTTCAAAAATCGCTATCCGCATGAATTCTCAGGCGGCCAGCGTCAGCGTATTGGAATTGCGCGCGCATTAGCGCTCAATCCGGAACTTATTCTGTGCGATGAGCCTGTATCTGCGCTCGACGTCTCGATTCAGTCTCAGATCCTCAATCTTTTCAAAGACCTGCAAGAGGAGTTCGGGCTAACCTATCTTTTTATTGCACATGATCTTTCTGTAATAAAATATATTTCCAACAGAGTAGCCGTAATGTATCTGGGACTCATTGTAGAGATAGCGGACGCAGCGGATCTCTATAAAAAACCTCTACATCCTTATACTGAGGCACTCCTGTCAGCAGCGCCAATTCCTGATCCAAAGATCGAGGCAAAACGCAAGCGCATAATCCTAACCGGAGATGTGCCCTCGCCAGACAAACAGCGACCAGGCTGCAATTTCTACGATCGCTGCCCCAAGCGCATGGATATATGCAAAGAAAAACGACCATCGCTAAAGGATGCAGAAAACGGCCATGAGGTGTCGTGTTTCTTATACCATAAATCGGAATAAAGCAGGAAACTGTAACTCATATCGAGACCAGGGCCGCATTGCTCGTATATCCCGCTTGACAAAAAGGAACAAATAATGCATTTTGCTCCGAAAGGCTAACGCGATGAAAGCTTATAATAATCATATATGTTTCATGCGAAGCGGCTCAGCGAAGCCGCTCTCCGCGACCCATGCCTTCTTTCTAACTATCCTGTAAATCCATACCACAAATCCAGTCTCTCTTTTCCTCCAGGCAAATCTCTGAGCCTCTCTCATAAATCTTGGTGGCGACAACTCGGTATCTCGAATCTTTCGGTCTCTCTTAGAGACGCCGTATGGCGACTCATAATAATTCTTTATCCTGGAGGTTTCTTATGAACCGCAGAATTATCACATTACTTTTTCTGGCTCTTTCTATTTCGGCCATGTCTGTATTTGCTGGCCCCTCTCCCTCGGTTACACTTAAAGTAGGTGCCACTTCCGTACCCCACGCAGAAATACTCAACTTCATCATACCCGACTTAGCGGCTCAAGGAATAAAGCTGGAAATAATCGAGTTCAGCGACTATGTCACGCCCAACATCGCACTAGCCGAAAAACAGCTCGATGCCAACTTCTTTCAGCATCTGCCCTATCTAGAGACCTTCGCCGCGGAGCGAAAACTTTCGCTTGAAAGCGTAGTAGCCGTCCATGTGGAACCACTTGGCCTTTATTCCAAGAAATACAAGAAGGTATCGGACTTTCCCACTGGTGCGATCATAGCAATTCCTAACGATCCAACAAATGAAGGGAGAGCACTTATTTTCCTTCAATCTAAAGGGCTTATAAAGCTGAAGCCAAACGCCGGGCTTCAGGCTACTATTCGAGATATCTTGGAAAATCCAAAAAGATTTGTATTTAAGGAGATTGAGGCTCCCCAGCTACCGCGCACACTCGATGATGTTGCGGGATCTGTCATCAATGGAAACTACGCTCTCCAATCAGGTTTCAACCCAATAAAAGATTCGCTTCTCCTTGAAGGTGGAGAATCACCCTATGCCAATATCCTTGTGGTCAGAAAAGGCGATTCCAATGACCCCCGCATTCAAGCACTTGCGGAGGCTCTCACATCTCAGAAAGTGAAGGATTTTATCCTAAGTACTTACAAAGGCGGTGTAATTCCAGCTTTTTAATCCGAGTTTTCAATCAAGCTTTTTGTTGCTGTCTTTTGCCTAAGAGGAGCATAGCGCCGATCTATCAACCTTCTGCTGTGTAGTCCATTTATTGGACAGCATTTCCAAAAACACCGCAACTGCCAGAAGATCGGCGCACCCTCCAGGGCTAAGACCACGCTGGCTGAAGTCTGCATCTAGACTCTGGACAAAATCTCGACCTTCCTTTAGCCTCATTCCTCCGAGTGAGAGAGCCGCAGCTGCTTGCGACCTGACATAGGCAAGACCATCCGACCCTGCTCTCTTCAGTACTGTTGTATCATCGACTTTTAGATAAAGGACTAGAAGCGCATCGATCATAGCATCGTTCCACGACATGCCAGTCAATAGATCAGAATGGAGCCTTGGAAAAGCATGATTTATCACAGAAGGAAAACCATCTTCCACTTCACCGCGAACTCCTCTGATTCCATATTTGATGAACGATTTCTCGCCAGCGCTTAAATCGAGAGAAGGAACCATAACATTCGTAGCTTTTATTGCATAGGAAACTAGGGACTTGCCCGCTTCCATAAGCGGCACAAGTTCGCGAACCGTGATTCCAGCAACAATATTGGCAGCCTCATGGACACATCCTGATATCATGGCGTTTTTATCGTTTCTTTCAACCTGCCTCTCTGAAATCAAAAGCCTACCAGCAGCAGCGCATACAAGACCCATGGAAAAAATGAGCCCCTTGTGTGTGTTGACTCCATTGGTAGCGGCAAACATGGCTTTTTCAGCTTCGATTCCAAGCTTTCGCAGTTCTGGCAGAAGCCCTGAGCTCTCGCCCGCATATTCTGCGCCAATACGGGCAAAGGCTGTAAAAAATGGTGCCAAGGCGGCCGCACTAGCAAGGAAGGCGAAATAATCCATATCTGAGTGTGCGCCTCGGGAGAATGGATCAACCAGCCCAGGCTTTGGTGCTGCCGAGGCTTCATAGAGTGTCGCAGTCAAGGCGATATCTCCTATCTGCGCAATCAAATCATCCTGATCCACCGATTTCTCCCAATGCTAAATCTCAATCGCACTCTTTATGGCCATCATAAGAATCCCAAGCTTCTCGACCCATCGAGCCCGATATGATCTCCTCGATTTGTGCTTCGATTTCACAGAGCAAGTGACGCTGGCCAGCGGAACATAGTGCAGCCTCATCATCACAGACAAGGCATTTTCTAGGCGCATACCCCATATCTCTGCGCGAAAGAAGTCTGGCCTTCGCATCCGTCACATCGATATCCACTAGCGCACCTAGAGCATGCCCTTCCTCTATGGCGATAGCCATCTGCTTCAAGATTCTTTCATCGCAATCCGATGCAAGCCAAGCACTCGGCCCATCGTCGTACTGTTCCTGACCAGAAGCTATAATTGGGATAGCTCTATCCATTAGAGCTCTGGCGAAGACATCCCGCAGTTGCACGACAATCTCTTTGTAATTGCTAGAAACCCTTAGAGAAGCAGGCATTCTTAGAGTACAGAATGCATAGGCTAATCTATGCCCTGGAAATTCTTGTGCCAGCGATTCCGCAAGTAGCCTTTTTTTCTTCCAGCGAAGCTCGCGAGCCGCGAGCACAGTCTGCAAGCTCAACACGCAATACTTCTTTCGATGGCAGTCTCTAGGCGAGCACGAAGAGTGCATTCAAGCGCTCCTCTATCCTGAACATGAATGTGCGCTCCTGTAATCTTGGCATTCTCTACCATATCCTTAGTGACCTGTCGGATTCTTTTCCCATATTGTCTAATGACGATGCTTTCTATGTCGTACTCTATACGGTCTTCCGACAAAGGCATTATTGTTACGAGCACATCGCTAGATTCCAGCGAGCCCGCAGTAACTGATTTAAGCACTCTCATTGTCTCCTCCAAAACATTAGCTCCAAAAATGTGATAAAAGACTTATCAGTGCCTTGAATCGCTCTGACGAATTCTCTCTATTACTGGCACCGCCTCATCGCTTTCTAGCCAATCCCAGGTGGTTTTGGGAACAAGTTTTTGCACCTCTGATAAATTCCCTTCGCGAATCATATCCCGAACCTTCGAGGCACTGACAGGAGTTCCTCCTATTTCGAAGCGAGGAATCTCGTGTACCATTACTGGTGGAATTTTTGCATCGAACCCAAAAGCCTCGGTCTCTCTAGCCTGAAGAATAATCTTCATTATTTGGTTATATGCCGAGGTGGTGGGACAGTATGGCTCTGTTCCGACAAATCGATCAGCAACTTTGAGTGCGGGTGCAATATGCATTCTGAAGATGCTGACATCGAGCGAAGCATGCATTCTTACTGCTCTCTGCGAAGCTTCATTAGCATCTGGACGAATAAAATAAGTTGGAAATGTCACCGAAGAGATAATATAGGGTCCGCCCTTTACTACCGTAACATTTTCTAGGTCTGAGACACCTTCCTGTATTAGTCTATATCGAACCCTAAAAGGAAAGAGAGATCGATCTTCTTCTACGACAAGCACATAGAGCCAAGGTGCGTTCGAAGATGCATATTCTATAAGCGCTCTATGGCCGAGCGTAAATGGATTGCAATTTATTACTACCGCTCCAGCATGATCTGGCTTATCTTCAGCCAAGGCCCGCAAAGAGGCTAGGTAGGATTCAATGCCGGCCGAACCCCACTCGAGCAAAGCTGCACCCTTTGGAACCGCTGCTACCTTGCTAAATCCCAAGTTTTCAAATCTAGAGACATCTTCGCTTACAGTGTATAGAAAAATTTGGGTCATTCCTCGATCGACAGCTCTCTTTATGAGAGAAGAGACTATAACAGCGGCGACACCTTCGCCCTCATGACTCATATCGACCGCTATACCCTGCAGTACGTTGCGGACAAGAGCGCCTGTTGCAACCAGCCGCTCGCCATCGAAGAGACCCAAGACACACTCTTCTCCTTTTGGAACCGTAAGTCCGCGAGAGGCCAAAAGTGCTTCTCGCTGTGCAAGCTCATCTTTCGTATGGAGAATTCTCTCTTCAAGCCCAAAAACCGTCTCGCTCATATATTATCCGATTATATTTCCCAAGCTACTGGATCGATAGCTTTCGGCGCGCAGCATTGAGCGCTCCGCCAGCGAGTATAATTTCAACCTGTCGCTGTGAAAGCCCATGGCGCGCTATGAAAACCGCGCCTGTGCTTTCGTTCTTTACCTCGAAGCGATCCATTCGCAATCCTTCATATATATTCTTGATGCAGATTATATCGCTTCGGCTGATCTTCTCGATATCTTCGGAATTATCGAATATTAAAGGAAGAATACCGGCATTTACAAGGTTTTGTCTGTGGATACGCGCATATGAGACTGCAATTACTGCCCTAACTCCCAGGAAACGAGGCGAAAGTGCCGCATGTTCACGGGAAGAGCCCTGTCCATAATTTTGCCCTGCCACAAGGATTCCCTTTCCAGCGGCTCTTGCTCTTGCTGGAAAGTCTGCATCCAGCACTGAAAAGCAGTACTCCGAAATAGCAGGCAGATTAGATCTTAGAGACATGATTTTGCTTCCTGCGGGCAAGATATGATCGGTTGTGATATTGTCGCCCATATGCATCAAAACTTCAGCTCTTAGCTCATTTCCGATCGCTTCGAATTGTGGCAAGGGCGCTATGTTGGGTCCGCGCCTAATTTCTAAAGTTTTCCCTTCGGTCGATGGGAAAATAAACATGGAATCATCACTGAGAAAGCTCTCTGGCATGGCTACAATTGGATGCGACTCGAGAGTGCGAGGATCTGTAATAACGCCAGCGATTGCTGAAGCAGTCGTCGTCTCCGCGCTTGCAAGGTACAACCTAGCTGATTTTGTTCCGGATCGCCCTTCGAAATTGCGGTTGCTCGTGCGAAGGGATACAGCATTCGTTGCCGGTGCCTGTCCTATCCCAACGCAGGGGCCACATGCGCATTCTAGAATCCTAGCTCCAGCTTCTACGAGGCTAGTCAGTATCCCATCCCTCGCTGTCATCAACAACACTTGGCGGGATCCAGGAGCCACGATAAGACTCGTTTTGGGCGCAACATGATGGCCTCTTAGAATCGATGCGCTCATTGCAAGATCATAATAGGATGAATTAGTACAGCTACCGATAAAGCACTGATCTACAGGCAAGCCAGCAACTTCACGAACTGGCACCACATTATCAGGCATATGCGGCAGCGCTATCATAGGTTCGAGCCTACTTAGGTCGATAAGGATTTCTTCGTCATAGGTGGCATCAGGATCGGCTAATAGTGGGACGAAATCTTTCCCCCTTCCCTGGGCTTCCAAGAAGCGCTTAGTCATCTCATCGCTCGGGAATACCGAAGTAGTTGCGCCTAGTTCCGCACCCATGTTAGCTATTGTCCCGCGCTGCGGAATGCTCAGTGTCGACACTCCATCTCCAACGTATTCCAGTATTTTGCCAACGCCGCCTTTAACCGTAAGTCTTCTCAATATTTCTAGCACGATATCCTTTGCGCTCACCATTGGAGATAGCTTGCCTCTTAACTCCACTTTGAGAACTCTAGGTTTGGGAATGGAGAAAGGTAATCCAGCCATTGCAAGTGCTACATCTAACCCACCTGCTCCTATGGCAAGCATTCCAAGCGCTCCCGCGGTAGGAGTATGGCTGTCAGAGCCCAATAGCGATTTGCCAGGAACTCCAAAACGCTCCAGATGTACCTGGTGGCAGATTCCATTGCCAGGCCTAGAAAAAACTATTCCATATCTCGATGCTATATCCTGCAGGAAATTGTGATCATCTGCATTTTCGAAACCTACTTGTAGCGTATTATGATCCACATAGCTCACCGAGAGCTCCGTTCGCACCATGTCTATACCCAGCGCTTCGAACTGTAGATAAGTCATTGTACCAGTAGTATCCTGAGTAAGAGTCTGATCTATCTTGATAAGCACTTCGCTATCTTCGAACTCTGATTTCTGCACTCCTTCGACGCGATGACTGTCGATAAGCTTTTGGACGATATTCTTTCCCACAGAAAAATCCTCCCTTCGATTTCTGAAAGATTTTGCTTTACAAATTTCAGAACCTCGTCTATTATACCATTATACAACATGTATACGGTATACGGTATACCGAATATAATTAATTTTTAGTGAGGATATAAGTCGTTATGAGTCTTTTACAAGAAGTCCCGGATCTTCACATTCAACCGATGCGTGAAGTCATCTATGAACGCCTTAGAAAGGCAATCGTATTGGGGGAATTGCAGCCTGATAGCTACTTCACCGATGCGGATATTGCCCACGAGTTCGGTGTCAGCAGAACTCCAGCCAGAGAAGCGCTCCAGAAACTCGAAAGCAACGGCTATATCGAACGTGTCCCCAAGAAAGGGAATCGTATCCTTGGTATTTCGGCTTACGAGCTTGCACACTCCTATGCAATTCGCAAGGCGTTAGAGACTCTTGCCGTAAGATATTCAGCCATCCGTATCACCGAAGCCGAGCTAGCCGAAATGAAAGAGGTCCTAGATAAGATATATGAAATAAGGCAGAGCATGACAGGCGATGAACTTCTCGAAAACCTTTTGCCTAGTATCAAACGCTTCAATGAAATAGCCTTCGAAGCTTGCAAGTCATCTAGACTTACCGAAGCTGTATGGGCTGAGAGAGAGATTTTCGACCGCTATCGCGTCTTGCGCATGGTCTTCTCCAACCGCATAGACAAAAGTATCCACCGCAGAAATGAACTCTATAAGGCTTTCCTCGCGCATGATCCTGACCTTGCTTGCCAGATATGGACAGATCATCTTAACGAATCCTTCCAGATTTGGCGCGAAAAATCAGGCAATTCAGAAGTACTGAAGGATTTCCAGTTTTTTTAGAGATTTAGCCGACCCGGGCTTACACCGGCGGTAAATCATAAATTTCAACTTTCTTAAGGAGGAGACCGAAATGAAAAAACTTTCTTTGTTCGTGCTGACTGTCGTTCTTCTGGGACTTGTTACGACAGCTGGCGCTGCACCAGCTTGGAAACCAACGAAGACTATCGAGCTTATCGCTCCAGCCAACCCAGGTGGTGGATGGGATATGCTCTGTCGCGTAATCCAAAAAGCGCTCACCGAGGAAAAACTCGTCGATAAGCCAGTCATTATCACAAACAAGCCGGGCGGTGGTGGTTCTGTGGGCTGGACTTATCTAAAAGGCAAAAAAGGCCAGGGCGAATACCTCGCCGCAACCTCGAGCTTGCTTATTCTAAACAATCTCCTGGGCACAAGCGATCTCACATATAAGGACTTCACGCCAATTGCCTGCATGCAAGCAGAGTGGGAGGCTATAGTAGTGCGCGACGACTCACCCTGGAAAACAGTAAAAGATCTAATGGAAGCAATCAAGGCCAATCCTAGCGCAGTTCCCATAGCTGTCGGCCCTTCACTTGGAAACGATGACCATCTTGTCTTCCTACAACTTGCAAGAGTCTATGGTGTCGACCCCGCTAAAGTGAAGTTCATCGTATACCCTGGCGCCGGCGGCGAAGAAGTCCCAGCTCTACTTGGAGGCCATGTCAAAGCAATGGTCATTGGCCTTGCAGAAGTACTCGAACAGCATAAGGCCAAAAAACTCCGCGTCATCGGAGTAAGCTCACCCAATAGACTGGAACTTCTACCCGATGTGGCGACAATAAAGGAACAAGGCATCGACCTTGTATTTCCACATTGGAGGGGCATCATTGGCGCTCCTGGGCTAAGTCCAGAGCAGGTGGCCTATTGGGATGAAGTGTTCACGAAGATGGTACAAACAAAAACTTGGAAGGAACAACTCGAGAATCTGCTTTGGGATGACTATTATCAGAACTCATCTACGCATGCCAAATTCCTCGAGGATCAGACAAAGGTGTTCGACGAACTTTTATCTGCCGTAGGTTTGAAGAAATAATCGAGCGAGTATGAAGAGCCGGTGCGATGCCAAGATTTGCATCCACCGGCCTTTTTTGTTTGACAGAAATTCGAGGCGGAGGACTTAAGTGACAACAAATATTCTTACTGGAATCATCAGCATTGTTTTGGGTCTGGTGTATTCCATTACGGCCCTGCGCCTGCCTCAAATGGCGATGGGAGACAGGCTAGGCCCTAAAATTTTCCCGTATTTCGTCGGTATAGTTGCAATAATTACGGGCATTGCCATGATTTTACAGGATAGAAATCCAGAAAAACGCTCAAAGAAACCTGATTTCGGTTTTAAGAAATACAAAAATATATGGATAAAAATAGGCCTCTTGACCATTGCAGGCGTTATCTTTGGACTTGTTATCGATCGATTGGGCTATATGATAGCTACTGCCCTGTTTATGTTCTTTGTATCGATGCTTATAAATAGAGGAAGGTATGTCCAAAATATATTGATCGCTATCCTTTTTTCTGTGGTGACCTATTTTGTATTCGGAGTTGCGCTTAAATTGAGCCTTCCTCGTGGCATCATCGAAACGATGCTTCCATTCTAGGAGATAAGCCTATGCACTCAATACTGATAAATCTATCTATCGGCCTTCAGACAGCTTTAACTTTTACAAATATTCTTTGGGTTTTCATTGGAGGCACATTGGGCACTATAATAGGTATGCTACCTGGATTAGGACCTGCAACAGGTGTCGCTATTCTAATACCTATTACCTTTGGCATGAACCCAGCCACTGCCCTCATAACCATGGCAGCAGTATATTATGGAGCCATGTTTGGAGGCTCTAGAGCATCGATCATGCTAAACATACCCGGAGATGCTTCTGCTATTGTCTCTTGCTTCGACGGCTACCCAATGACCAAGAAAGGCAAGGCCGGTACCGCACTTGCCATTTCCGCGATCGCTTCTTTCATAGGCGGAATGATTGGCATGATCTTTATGGTCTTCTTGAGCCAGCCCGTTGCTTCCGCAGCGCTAAGGTTTGGACCAGCGGAGATGTTCTCGCTAATGGTTTTCGCGCTTGTGGCAACAATTACCTTATCAGAAGGGAACCTTTTGAAGGGACTTTTTTCGATCGTAGTAGGGCTTATGCTTTCGACGATAGGAATAGACCCACTTGCTGGAGTCGTGCGCTTTACCTATGGAATTTCGAGTCTGAACGAGGGCATCGATTTTCTTGTAGTCATCATCGGAGTCTATGCTGTTACTGAAGTCTATAAGAATTTGAAATCAATCGATACGGTATATAGCTTTGATTCAAAAAGCATCGGTAAAGTGAGAGTGAGCAAAGAAGAATTCAAACAATGCTTGGTGCCTATGCTCCGAAGTACACCTCTTGGATTTGTAATCGGGGTTCTGCCTGGTATGGGCGGTACAATCGCCACATTCATGTCCTATGCTATGGAAAAGAATCTTAGCAAGCATCCAGAAGAATTTGGAAAGGGAACAATCGAAGGATTGGCTGCACCAGAAGCTGCCAACAACGCCTGCTCCTGTGGAGCGATGGTACCTCTCCTGACTCTTGGCATTCCAGGTTCAGCAACCACAGCGGTCATGCTAGGCGCTCTAATGCTACTCGGCGTGCGACCTGGGCCAACTTTGTTCGTGGATCATCCGGATATCGCTTGGGGCGTCATTGCTTCCATGCTTATAGGAAACATCATCCTTATCATCATCAACTTGCCGTTGGCCATTCCGCTCGTTCAGCTTCTCCGTGTACCACAGAGAATAATGCTTCCAATCGTAATGGGCCTGGGTCTCATTGGCGCCTATTTCCTCAATTATAGCTCCTTCGATCTCATACTCGTTATGGTATCCGCACTCGTTGGATATATTTTCGTAATTCTGGAGGTACCGCTTCCACCTCTTGTGCTAGCTCTGATTCTCGGAGGTACAACTGAGCAATCCTTTAGAAACGCCATGGTACTCTCCGACGGCAATCCAGCAATTTTCTTTCAGAAACCAATTTCGGCTGTATTTATTGTGTTAGCTGGTGTATCACTTGTATATGCTTTGGTAAAAAGGAGAAGACAAGCCGCAAAATGAGTAAAGTACTTCCGAACCACCCCATGCGTTCTCTACTCTACATCCCGGGCAATCATCCGAGCATGTTGCAAAATTGTACAATCTATGGCGCAGATGCCGTTATCTTTGATCTCGAAGATTCGATTTCGATTTCCGAAAAAGATGCTGCGCGCAAACTTGTAAAACATGCCCTTCGCAACTTCGATTTTGGTGATATAAGCATAATAGTGCGCATAAATGGACGGGACACTCCCTATTTCAAGCAAGATATGGAAGAGATTGTCCCGGTTGGTCCAGATGCAATACGTTTGCCTAAGGTAGATTCAGCAGCCGATGTGCTCGCCGCTGATGAATTGATATCAAGACTCGAAGAGATAAACGGTCTACCAAAGGGTAAAATAGGTATTCAGGCCATGCTCGAAACCGCACACGCGATAGTAAATGTAAATTCGATTGCGGCGTCATCAACACGGCTTGTTGGACTGACTCTCGGCGGACAGGATTTAGCGGCCGATCTAGGCATACGCGCCACAAAAGAGGGTTATGAGCTACTCTACGCGAAGAGCGCTGTCATCATAGCCGCAAAAGCATATGGGTTGCAGGCCTTCGATACGGTCTTTACCGATGTCAATGATCTCGAAGGTATACGAGCCCAGACAGAGCTCAGCTTTGCCCTTGGATTCAGCGGAAAAGCTGCCATACACCCATCGCAGGTCTCTGTCATTAATTCAGTCTATACTCCGGATCCAAAAGAACTTGCAAAAGCAATTAAGATTGTCACGGCCGCCAAGGAAGCCGAACAGAGAGGTCTAGGCGTAATAGCGGTAGATGGGCGCATGGTGGATGCCCCCGTTGTGTCCCAGGCGCTGCGAACTATCGAACTTGCAAGACTTGCTGGAATGGAGGTGGCAGAACTATGAACTATCGTTGTGTACACAACTCGCTCGGCAGGCTTGTTCCTACAGAGATTCCTGGTCTGGGAGCCATGACACCATTCTCAGGAGCTTATGCAAGACTCGACGGTTCCTTTTTGTGGACAGCCTCTCCGGTCTCTCGAAGAGTACCGGCCATAAGCACCAATAAAGTAGCCTCAAACCTGCGAGCAGCAATAGAGCGCTCTGGTTTGCAGAATGGCATGACGATTTCCTTCCATCACCATCTCAGAAATGGCGATGCAATAGTCGGCCTTGTATTGTCCGAGCTTGAGAAAATGGGTTTTAGGGATCTGACCCTTGCGCCTTCTTCACTGGGCGACTCACATGATTGCGTCGCTGATGCCATAAAAAAGGGCGTAGTTACAAGGCTAAACACATCTGGAGTCCGGGGCGAGGTCGGCAAAGCCATTTCGAATGGCCTTCTGGAGAGCCCAGCTATAATACGAAGCCATGGTGGTCGAGCGCGGGCAATCGAAGAAGGTAGCCTCAAGATCGATGTTGCATTCCTCGGTGCACCAGCGTGCGACCGACTTGGAAACATGACTGGAGTAATTGGAAATACAGCATGCGGCGCTCTCGGCTATGCGATGGTGGACGCTCGCTATGCTCGCCATGTAATTGCAATAACCGACAATCTTGTCGATTATCCTCTCTCCCCTAAGATAAGTGTCCCTCAGTATCTCGTCGATCAGGTAGTCCTCATCGATTCAATAGGCGACCCTGCCAAGATAGCAACAGGCGCCACCAGAATAACTAGAGATCCCTTACAGTTATATATCGCCGAGCTTGCGTTCAAGGTCATCAAGGCCTCAGGATATTTGAAGAACGACTGCTCGTTCCAAACGGGCGGAGGTGGTCCAAGTCTAGCGGTCGCACGCTATGTGCGCGATTACATGAAAGCCAACTCCATAAAGGGCAGCTATTGCATAGGAGGAATAACTGGCTACATGGCAGATATGCTCAAAGAGGGCCTCTTCAAGACACTCTTTGACGTACAAAGCTTCGATGCTGCCGTCACCAACTCAATTCTACACAATCCGAACCACATGGAAGTAGACGCCTCATGGTACGCCAATCCATTCAATAAAGGCTGTCTTGTCAACGATCTCGATGTCGTCGTGCTCGCTGCGCTAGATGTCGATATCGATTTCAATGTCGATGTCTTGACGGGCCATGACGGCATTTTGCGTGGAGCATCCGGAGGTCATTCGGATACTGCCGCCGGGGCAAAGCTTTCGCTGATCACAATTCCTTCAATGCGCAACGGCGTGCCTTCTATAAAGGAAAGAGTACAGACCGTCGTAACGCCAGGAGAAACCGTCGATGTAATCGTTACCGAGAGGGGTATTGCCGTTAATCCAAAACGAGAAGATCTCATAGCTCGATTAAAGGATTCCGGCCTTCCTATCAAGGATATCCTTAAGCTTAAAGAAGATATCGAGACCATTACGGGAATTCCCGATGAAGTGCCCTTTGAGGATGAGATAGTCGGGGTTGTGGAATACCGCGATGGGACCATCATAGATTCAATAAGAAAAATCAGATAAAAGCGTTGCTGGGGGCTCTATGAAAGAAAAGATAATCATTGTTGCCGCAATTCTGGTAGGAGCTTGGATAGGAAGCAAACTCAAACTGCCTTCTGGCTACCTTACTGGGGGGCTAATCCTTGGCCTTATTGTTAAGGGAATTGTAGGCGGCAATGTCCCCAGCAGTGGATCTGTCTCGGTGATTTCGCAGCTACTTGTGGCATATGTTTTGGTGGCAACATCAAATGTAGAGTCGCTAAAACAAAGGCCGGAAGTGATTCCAGTGGCTCTTGGATATGTTGTAGCGCTATTGGCGTTCACCACAGGTTTATCTTTCATTCTCAATCGGTTTTTCCACATCGATCTGCTGACGGCAATGTATAGCACCGCACCAGGCGGCATAAGCGGAATGGCTATTACCGCTGTGGAGGCTGGAGCCGATACGGCAATTTCCTCGGCATTTCAGGTGCTGCGAATTGTGCTCGTTCTCGTCGCTACGCCGCTATTGGCGGCAATTTTGTCAAAATAAATACAAATCAAAATAGGTATAAAGAGAGCGCTGTCAAAATAAATACAAAGAGAACACCATCAAAACTTATCGTTGTCGGCCAGAGCGAATAATCCTTGGCCTTTGCCAATTGGCTTATGGACATTCCAAATTCACGAATATCTATATCCGTTCGTCCGCAGCGAATTCATAACAGCCAAGAGCGACACGCCGACATCGGCGATCACTGCTTCCCACATATTGGCCACACCAATGCCCCCAAGTATTATGAATGCTCCCTTTACCGAAATAGCAAAAAGGATATTCTGAAGCACAATCTTGCGAGTGAATTTAGCTATGCGCACGGCGAGTGGAATCCTCCTGATGTCGTCATCCATTACCACAACATCCGCAGCTTCGATGGCCGCATCGGAACCGAGGCCACCCATTGCAATACCCAGATCGGCGTGGACTAGAACTGGCGCATCATTCATTCCATCGCCCACAAAGACTATAGACCCATCTTTTTTGGGTCTTCTTTGAGCTTATTGAGCTGTGCAACTTTTTGATCCGGCAGGAGTTCGGCGTAGAACTCATCGATACCGAGCCTTTTCGCTACTTTTTGGGCTACCGATGCGGCATCGCCAGAGAGCATCACTGTCTTGCGTAATCCTAATTGTTTCAAAGATGCAATGGCTTCGATAGCACCCTGCTTGATTGCATCCGCAATAACAAGGTAGCCGGCATAGCTTCGATCGACAATAACATACGCAACCGTGCCATCGACATCGCAATCCTCATGGATAATCTCCTCTTTATGGAGAAACCGATCATTGCCCACGATGATTTCATGACCACCTACCCTAGCAATCACGCCAAAGCCTTTAATCTCTTGGATATCTTCGGCTTCTTGCTCTTTCGAAATCGCTCCGGCATCTATAGAACGCGCCGCGCAAATAGAACGAGCAATGGGATGCATGGATTTTGATTCCGCAGCTGAAGCCCATAAAAGAAGCTGCTCCCTCGAAAAGCCATTGCGGGGCACGACTTCGAGCACTGAAAAGCGTCCTTCCGTCAGCGTTCCTGTTTTATCGAAAACGATCGTATCGACCTTTGCAAGCGTATCCATATGATTAGCCCCTTTTATAAGAAGCTTCTTGCGAGCGGCGCTGCCTATCCCCCCGAAATAGCCCAACGGGATAGAAACAACAAGAGCACAGGGGCAAGATATTACAAGAAGAACAAGAGCTCTATAGACCCATTTAGACAAAGAAGCCCCAAAAGAAGGGCTCGGTAGGACGATGGGAGGAACAATGGCAATAATAGCGGCAATGCCTACAACAACTGGTGTGTATACTGCAGCAAAACGGCTTATGAATTTCTCGGTGGGAGCCTTATTAGATTCAGCCTCCTCCACCAACTCGAGAATCCGAGCTGCAGCCGTCTGGCCAAACCCTTTCTCTACACGTACAAGGAGTCTGCCTCCATCGTTTACAAAGCCGGCCAATACCTTGTCTCCTGGGCTCACATTCCTTGGTATGGACTCGCCTGTAAGAGAGGAAGTGTCTACCGCAGAAGATCCTTCCATCACCTCGCCATCGAGAGGAATCCTCTCCCCTGGCAATACCTCGATCAGCGCTCCAACAGAGACTTCCTCAGGAGAGACAAGTCTGCGAATGCCTGTTCCGCTATCTTCTAGACCGTCGATTTTATTGAGCTCGTCAGCTTCCTTGGATCCCTCCTTCTTTTCGAAAATCCTTGCTGACTCAGGCCGAAGATCCATGAGAGCCGCAATCGAGCCTCTGGAACGATCGACAGCTAAGTCTTGCAAATATTCTCCGACCGCATAGAAAAGCATGACTCCAACGGCCTCTGGCAACTGATGAATTATCATCGCGCCTATAGTAGCAATGCTCATCAAAAACATCTCATCGAAGACTTTGCCATGGCGTATATTTCGAAAAGCAGCCAAGAGAACAGGACCTCCAACGAGCAGATAGGCAGGAACGAGCACAGCGTATTCGGCTATCGAAAATGGTGTCGCGTGGAGCGCACTATTGAAGATCACGCCTATAAGAAAAAGAACCGCGGCGAGAACAATTCTTGCAAGAGTTCTATTTGAAATTTTATTCTCCTTGGGCTCTTTTAGCGCCTCGGGCTCTCTAGCCGTCGACTTGGACCTTTTGAGCGTCGCATCGAGCACCTCGGGCTGCTCTAAATCCTCATGAGCTTCCTGCCTTTCGCTAATCTTTTTCTGTCTATCTTCTTTACAGATCAAACATAGATGCTCATTCTCTCGCTGTTCGATCATAGAAACCTCTCTTGGCTTTCAGATCCTCGATTTTTCGAGTAAGGTTTATGGTCCATGAAAGTTGACTCTAATTGCGCTCGATATAATGCTCTTTTGCCTGCTCGATGAGAGCGAGCACATGATTATCATCAAGGCTATAAAAAACGTTTTTACCTTCTTTTCTTGCTTTTACAAGGCGCATCGCCCTCAGAAATCTAAGATGATGCGAAACTGCCGGTAGGGTCATATCTAAGAGAAAAGCGAGATCACAGACACACAATTCACGCTGCGAAATAAGATAGAGAATCCTAGTCCGTGTCTCATCCGACAGCGCTCTGAATATCTCCGAGACCCCTGCGATATCCATGATCGAGTTTCGAAGCTTATCGGCCTCTGGTCCGCAGGTTATGCTGTATTGGCTGCATAGATCGTCAGTCATGGCAGGACCCCCAAAAAGCTCAATTAAACGATTGCTTAGTTGATCAATTATTTAACTTAATATAGCCCAAGGCATAATAGATGTCAAGATATTTACCGCAATTGTTTTATAGGTCCGTCATAGCTTTTTCATTGCTTCGCAACACTAAAGATTGGCAACCTTCAAGCGTCTATTGAGCTACCAAAAATTATTTTATTAGATCATGAAATGTAACTATTAGCAGGATGCTGTTATGGACATAGGGGCTCCTGAATAAGAGCTAAGATATTGTATAATAATATAATAAGAGATATAATAGTTCCATAAAGTGCACGAAAAACAAGCTTCTGATATTTGGCTCACAAGATCATTTTGTTTTATCGTACAAAATCTCGCTATATTGTCCAAATCATCAATCAAAAATAATTGTCAGCTAAAATAAAAATTATTTGACAGATTCGGAAAATGGACTGATAATATCGTTGCTATATGCAAACGTTTTCTGAAAACGTTTGCACTAATCGGAGGCAAATCAATAATAGAATTCTTAATTAAAGCAGACCTCTAGCCATATTTAGACATTCTATTGATCTGGTAACCGAGGGGATTGAGTATATTTTTATGGAAAAAGTGAAGATAGGTATTGTCGGCTTGGGCAGGCTTGGCAAACGCCATGCATTTAACCTTGCCAATGTTGTACCTAAAGCAAATCTGCGAGCAGTATGTTCGTTAAATGAAGCCGAGCTTCAATGGGCAAAAAACGAACTAGAGATTCCTCAGCTCTTTTTGTCTTTTGAGGATATGCTTGCCCATGCCGATATCGATGCTGTATGGATCGCTAGCTCCTCGGCATTCCATGCTTCACAAGCAAAAGCAGCTCTCGAGCATGGGTTTCATGTGTTCGTAGAAAAGCCTATGGGTCTAACTCTAAAGGAATGTGCTGAAATAGAGCATGCAGTACAAAACCACAATGACCAGGTTTTCCTAGTCGGGTTTGTGAGGCGTTTTGATCCTTCATATCGATATGCAAAGGAGTTAGTTGCGACTGGTGCGATTGGTACTCCCTTCCTGGTGCGTTCTCAGACATGCGATCTCGACGAATATGCAGAATTCCAACTGGAGTTCGTAAAGACAGGCGGCGGAATTTTTCTCGATATGAATGTACACGATATCGATCTTGCTCGCTGGTTCATTGGCTCAGAGATAAAAGAAATCTATGCAAAGGGTGCAAGTTATGTTCATCCGGAATTCGCCAAATTGGGAGATGCCGATAATACAGTCTGTCTTGCAACATTCGAAAATGGTGCTATGGCAATTCTTTCTGCAAGTAGAACCGCCTTTCACGGGCACGATACTCACACTGAAATAGTCGGTTCTAAAGGCATTCTCAAAATAGGTATGACTCCACGAAGAAACCGAGTCGAGGTATTCGATTCCATGGGAGTACACAGCGATTGCATACGTGATTTTTATGAGCGCTTCGAGGAAGCCTTCATAGCTGAAGCCCGTGAATTTGTCGAAAGTATCCTAGAAGGACGTAAGCCAGAGATAATCGCGCGCGATGGTACAGCTGCGACCCGTATTGCTATGGCCATGACAGAATCATTCAAGAAAGGAAAAGTAGTTTATATGTAATAAATGGCGAGCGTTGCTTGCCACAGACAAATTCTTTCTTCAGGAGGCATTATGAGTGTCGCGAAAAAATTGATGCTCACCATCCTTGTCATTACCTTTGCCGTAGGTTCGGTGTTCGCTCAGAAGACCTACCACATCGGTGTAACTCTCTACGACCGAGATCAGTTCATTTCATCGCTAGAACAGGCTATTCTAGAAGCAGCAAAGAAATATCCAAATGTGGTCGTGGATTCTCAGGATGCGAAGCAAGACGTGAATCAGCAGATGGCTCAGGTCGATGTTTTTGCAACAAAGAAATACGATGCTATTATTGTCAACCTTATCAACACCGATACTGTAGAAACCATCATCCAGAGAGCCAGGGGCATACCCACGATTTTCGTCAACCGCAGACCTCGTGATACGGTTATTGATGGTGTCAAGACTGCATATGTTGGTTCGCAAGAATATGATGCTGGCCGCATGCAGGGCGAATTTCTCGCTAAGTTCTTTAAAGGCAAGAAAGAGATTCGCTATGTCCTCTTTATGGGTCAACTTGGCCTAGAGAACACCAACGAGCGCACGCGCGGCGTCAAAGAAACTCTAGAAAAAGCTGGGTTTAAGCTCACTAAAGTCTACGAGGACACCGCAGAATGGGATCGCTGGAAGGCAATGAACCAGATGCAGCAACTTTTAGGTACTGGTAAGCAATTCGATGTCGTTATATGCAACAACGATGAAATGGCCCTCGGAGCAATCGAGGCGATGAAAGCACTCAAAATGGACCTCAAGAAGATCCCCGTAGTCGGCATCGATGCAACTCCTCCTGCAAAAGAAGCTGTGAAAAAGGGAGAAATGGCCATGACCGTATTCCAGAATGCAAAAGCTCAGGGTGCAGTCGCTCTTGATTTTGCGCTTAAGGCAGCTCAAGGCCAGAAAATCGAAAAATTTGGTTGGGTACCATTCGAACCAGTCACTATCGATAATGTTGACAAGTATTAAGCGTTGAAAGAATGGTGGGAAGGCTCTGCCCTTCTCGGGGTAGAGCTTTTCCTTTTTGGAAAAGAATGGAGCTGACATGGAAGAATATATTCTGGAAATGAAGGATATCGTGCGGACATTTCCAGGAGTCCGTGCCCTTAATGGTGTGGAATTTAGAGCTAAGCGTGGTGTAGTGCACGCTCTTATGGGCGAAAATGGCGCGGGAAAATCCACACTTATGAAATGCCTGGTGGGGATCAATCCTCCTGATTCAGGAGAAATCTGGCTAAAAGGCAAAAAAGTACAGATTCAAAATCCTAATGAAGCTCTTAAACTTGGAATTGCGATGATTTATCAAGAATTGAATCCAGTCGCAGAGCGGAGTGTCATGGAAAACATATGGCTAGGTAGAGAACCGATGCTTCCCAAGCTCCCGCTATTTGTCGACCATAAAGAGATGTACAAAAAAACAAAAGAGCTCCTTGAAAATCTTGAGATAAACATCGAACCTAAAGTCAAAGTCAAAGAGCTCTCTGTTGCAAAAATGCAGATGATAGAAATTGCTAAGGCAATTTCTTACAATGCTGATGTCGTCATAATGGATGAACCGACGTCATCCTTGACACCCAATGAAGTAGCACATCTCTTTTCGATGATTCAAAAGCTCAAAAACAGAGGAGTTGCTGTCATCTATATAACTCATAAAATGGAAGAAATCTTTACCATAGCAGACGAAGTAACTGTTTTGCGCGATGGTAATCATATTCTGACGAAGCCAATCAGCGAGATGACGATAGATTCGTTGATCACAGCCATGGTGGGCAGATATCTTACCGACATGTTCCCAAAAATGCAGAGCCAAATAGGGGATGTGAAACTATCTGTACGCCACCTCGAAGTCCCTGGGCTCCTTCACGATATATCTTTTGATGTTAGAAAAGGTGAAATTCTCGGCGTTGCAGGGCTAGTTGGCGCTGGACGAACGGAACTCATGGAGACCTTATTTGGACTGCGCCGGAAAAGCTCCGGCGAAATTTTCATCGATGGGGGAAAAGTGGAAATCCGTTCCCCATCAGATGCCATCAATACGGGGATAGGCTTTTTGACAGAAGATAGAAGGCTTAATGGGATAATACCGGTTTTATCGGTTCAGATGAATATTATCCTAGCTAATATCAAAAATTATTCAAAACTCAAGATTTTTTTGGATCTAAAAACAATGCAAGGTGACTGCGAAAAATATAAAGAGCGCCTCAAAATTCGAACTCCATCTCTTGAAGCGTTGATACAGAATCTCTCTGGAGGGAATCAACAAAAAGTCCTTGTTGCTCGCTGGCTGCTCACCAATCCTGACATATTGATTCTCGATGAGCCTACCCGTGGTATAGATGTGGGCGCAAAAGCCGAGATTCATACGATAATTACCAAGCTTGCATGCGAAGGCAAATCCATCATCATGGTAAGTTCGGAAATGCCTGAAATCTTGGGTATGAGCGATAGAATCCTAGTTATGAGTCATGGACAGATTACAGCCATTCTGGATCGCAAAGATGCAAATCAAGAATTAATTATGCGTTATGCGGCAGCAAAAACGAACGCAGCTATAGTTACTTAAAGGAGGCTTTCATGGCACAGCAGAATAAAGTTAGCAATTTCATCAATAAATATGCTATTTTTATTGTCCTCATCGTCATGATTATTGCTCTTTCATTCTTATCGCCTGCTTTTTTAACCGCTCAAAACCTGATCAACGTACTTATCACCGAATCTGGAAGGGGAATTCTTGCACTCGGTGTGGCATTTGCGATCATCTCAAGAGGTATCGATCTCTCTGTTGGCTCGATTGTCTCTCTTACCTCAGTTATAGCAGCAAGTCTGGTCCAAGAGCCAAGCTATAGTGCTAGAATCTTCCCCAACCTTCCTATACTTCCACCTATTGTTGCTGTTCTTGCGGGTCTAGCCGCAGGTGCCTTGGTGGGTCTTACAAATGGTGCTCTTATTGCCTATACGGCGATTCCTCCCTTTATAGCGACCCTGGGCTCCATGATAATTGCGCGAGGTTTCGCTCTTATTCTAACGAATGCATACCCTGTTCCCATGCTCAGACCAGAATTCAAGATTATCGGTCAAGGATCCTTTGGACCTATTCCTTATGTGGTCATTGTTTTCGTCATAGTCGCCGTAATAGCATATATAATCCTGAATTATACCAAGTTTGGAAAACATGTGTATGCTATAGGCGGGAATGTCAATGCGGCTCGTACTTCTGGCATCAAAGTCGAAAAAAATCTGCTCGGTATCTATATGGTTTCAGGTATATGTGCCTCAATAGCAGGTATCCTTATTACCGCGCGAGCCGCATCTGGCATTGCCACACTTGGCAATAATTATGAGCTCGATGCAATTGCCGCGGCCACTATAGGTGGCACGAGCCATACAGGAGGCATAGGAACAGTTCCAGGCATAATTGCAGGTATATTGATCCTTGGAATCCTCAATAATGGATTGTTGTTACTTGGAATCTCGCCTTATCTCCAACAAGTCATAAAAGGCATTATAATTGTAGGTGCGGTCGTATTCGATATGCGGAAAAATGCAAGGCAAAAATAAGAATTTACAAAAGGAGCCTAAAATTATGATCAATACCAATAGATTTGCTCTAAACCGCATTGCTGCGCCGGCGCTAGGGCTTTCGGAATTCTTTGATTTGGCGACAAGTCTTGGTATGGAAGCCGTCGAATTGAGAAATGATATTCGAGGCGGTTCTGTTACAGATGGCATAGAAGGGCCAAAAGTTCTACGAATGGCTAAGGCGGCTGGCGCTAATGGCGTTAAGATCATCACGATCAATGCGCTACAGCAATTCAATCTGCCAAGTGCAAGAATGAAAGCTCTGGGTGAGCTCGAATCTCTACTGACGCTCTGTCGGGAATTGGAATGCCCGGCGCTTGTGCTTTGCCCAAATAATCGTCCAGATGACGGAAGGACCGCGGAACAGAAATTTCACGATACTATCGAGGCGCTGAATACTTATGCGCCCCTATTCTCTTCAGCGGGAGTAAGAGGTTATGTGGAAGCGCTTGGTTTTGGGATTTCCTCTCTTTCATCTATTCAAACAGCGCTCAAAGCTATCGGCGAAAGTGGCGCTTCGTGCTATCGTGTTCTCATCGATACATTCCATAGCTATCTAGGCCCTGACAAGCCCGAATTCTTTGATGATCCTTCAGTCATAGAGAAAATTGGCCTTGTGCATATATCAGGGGTAGAAGCCAATATAGATAAATCGGCATTTACGGATGCGCATCGCATGCTTCCAGGACCCAAGGATATTATGAAAAGCGCAGAACTGGTCCAAAGGATCGAGCGAGCAGGCTACAAAGGCTTTTATTCCTTTGAGCCATTCTCACCAGAAATCCAGTCGTTAGAGAAAAATGAGCTTGCCCGCCTCGTGCGCGCCAGCATTCAATATTTGCAGGAGGTTTGCTTATGACAGACAAAATCACCGTCGGTGTCATTGGCGTTGGACGAATTGGGAAAATTCATGTTTCGAACATTGTCTATTTCATGCCGGAAGCCCGGGTCAAGACGATCGCAGATGCGAATCTTACGCCGGAAATCGAAGCATGGGCAAAAAACCTTGGCATACCGCATATCATCAACGATGCCGAAGATATCTTCGGCGATCCTGAAATATCGGTGGTGATCATTTGTTCTTCGACAGACACCCATGCCGATTATATAATCAAGGCCGCTCGGGCAGGCAAGAACATCTTCTGCGAAAAACCAGTCGATCTGACTATCGAGAAGGTCAAGAAAGCGCTTGCCGCAGTCAAGGAAGCCGGCGTGCGCCTTCAAATAGGCTTAAATCGTAGATTCGACCACAATTTTGCGCATATCCGCGAGCTTACCGATGCTGGAGCAATTGGCCAAGTTCAGCTTGTAAAGATTACATCTCGCGACCCTGCTCCTCCACCCATTTCCTATGTCAAGGTATCGGGCGGTATCTTCCTCGACATGACTATACACGATTTCGATATGGCGCGCTTCCAGGCAAAAAGCGAAGTCGATGAAGTTTATGCTCAGGGAGCGGTGCTTATCGATCCGGAAATTGGCAAGGCAGGCGATGTCGATACTGCAATCATCACACTCAAATTCGCAAATGGAGCGCTGGGCGTAATTGATAACTCACGCAAAGCAGTTTATGGATACGACCAACGTGTCGAAGTATTCGGTTCTGGCGGAGCCGCTGCAGCGGAAAACGATACGCCTTCCCAAGTTCGCCTTAGCGATACTTCTGGTGTACATGGCGACAAACCTCTCTACTTCTTTCTCGAGCGTTACAAAGATGCCTATATCGATGAGATGAAGGCATTCTTCAAAGCGATAAAAGAAGGCACCGAAACACCAGTTACGGGACAAGATGGTCTTATGGACCTCGCTATAGGGCTTGCTGCCAAGAAATCTTTGGCCGAGCACAGGCCTGTCAAAGTATCCGAAGTATTGTGAGGAAACGATGGTATTGCGTCATTCAGATGATTATGTGGAAGGGTATGAGCTTCTCGTACTTAGAAAGAGCGAGAAGGCCGATATGCTTATGGATTTTGCTTCTTTGAGCTTGAAGAAGGGTGATTCTTGGCACTCGAGCTCAAAGGATGAGCGCGCGTTTCTTTTGGCCGAGGGTAGCGCGGAGATAATAGTTGAGAAAAAGGTCGACTGGATTGGCCCTGGCATTGAAGGACTTGCTAAGATCGATTCGGTTAGTATCGATTTGCTCCCTGGAGGCGGAACGAGAATCCAAGCTTCCAGAACAAGTCTACTGGATGAAAATCCCACTGTCCTGCATCTTCCAAAAGAGACCGAAGTGGTCATAAGAGCGCTTTCAGATAAGGCCCTCTTCTATGTCAGCTCTACCGACAACGACATGAATTTTTCTCCGCGGCTCTATCTTCCCTACGAATGTCGGGTCGAATACCGCAACGAGGGCACGATGCAAGGAACCGCAACACGAATTGTCCGTACGGTCTTCGACAAGCAGACTGCGCCATGGTCGAACCTTGTGCTTGGAGAAGATGTCAATCTTCCCGGCCGCTGGTCGAGCTATCCTCCACACCATCATCCCCAGCCAGAAATCTACCATTACAGATTCTTTCCTGCGCAGGGCTATGGCATGACTGCTCTAGGGACAGAGGCATATCAGCTGCACAATAGAGACACTCTCCTTATAACCGGCAACAAGGACCATCCGCAGGTGGCAGCTCCTGGGTACGCCATGTGGTATCTATGGGTTATTCGTCATCTCGATGGGAATCCCTATATCAGCCCTGAATTTACACCTGAACATATGTGGGTAGATCAGCCAGGCGCACAGATTTGGGAGATGAAGAAGCCTTCTCATTGATCTGAGCGGCCAGGCAAAATAATCTAACGCTCCTTTGAGATGCCGATAAGAATGTCCCAAGGAGCACATTGAAAAGAGGTTTTTATGGAAACAGTTCGATTGACCGTCGGCCAGGCCATTGTGAAATTCCTCGATAATCAGTTTGTGGAATTCGACGGAAAAATCGAGAAATTTGTGGGTGGTGTCATGGGTATTTTTGGCCATGGCGTTGTAGTGGGACTTGGCGAAGCTCTTGCTGCTCCCGGGCATGGGCTTACTTTTGTTCAAGCCAAAAATGAACAGGGAGCGGGTCATGTTGCTATAGGCTATGCGAAGCAGAACAACCGCAGAAAAATCATGGCGGTAACAAGCTCTATTGGCCCTGGCGCCCTAAATATGGTCACCGCGGCTGGCACAGCAACCGTAAATCATATTCCGGTGCTCTTTCTTCCTGGAGATGTTTTTGCCGACCGTCAGCCCGATCCAGTGCTTCAACAGCTCGAAGTGCCACACGACTATACGATAAGCGCAAACGACGCTTTCAAGCCTGTCAGCAGATACTTCGACCGCATTACAAGGCCGGAGCAAATCATGACGGCACTTATTCATGCGATGTCGGTTTTGACCGATCCAGCTCAGGCCGGTGCGGTGACTATTGCGCTTCCTCAGGATGTGCAAGGCGAAGCATACGATTACCCTGTGGAATTCTTCGAAAAGCGAGTTCATCATATCGAGCGTCGCCCACCATCTATGGCGCAAGTTTCCCGCATTGTCGATTTAATAAAAGCTGCACAGAAACCCTATATCATCTGCGGCGGCGGAGTGCGCTATTCCGAGGCTGGTCGAGCTCTTGCCGATTTCTGCGAAAAGTTTGGAATACCTTTCGGCGAGACTCAGGCAGGCAAAGGTTGCATCCCTTGGGATCATCCCTGCAACCTGTCCGGAATCGGTGTTACAGGGAGCCTTGCCGCCAATAGACTAGCCAAAGAAGCTGACCTCGTAATTGGCGTGGGAACAAGATTTGGAGATTTCACCACTTGTTCAAAGTGGCTCTTCCAGAATCCTGCCGCAAAATTCGTTTCTATAAATGTGGCGACTTTCGACGCCTACAAGATGAATGCCGAGCCGATCATCGCAGATGCAAAGCTCACATTGCAGGCTGTTGGTCGCAAGCTTGGCACTGCGGCCTATCGAGCACAATGGGGCGAGGCAATTGCTAAAGCCCGAGAAGATTGGAAGCGTGAGGTCGATGCTCTCTACAATCAAGATGACCCAAAGGGCTTGAGTCAAATCCGTGTCATTGGAGAGCTCAACGATGTTCTTCTTCCCAAGAATGCGGTTGTAGTTTCGGGCTCTGGCTCGATTCCCAGCGACATGCAGCGTACATGGCGCACTCGTGTACCCGGCACCTACCACATGGAGTATGGATTTTCGTGCATGGGCTATGAGATAGCCGCAACTCTAGGCTGCAAATTGGCAGAACCAGAAAGGGAATGTGTCGCCATTGTGGGCGATGGAGCCTATACAATGCTTCACACTGAGCTGCTGACTGCCATTCAGGAGAGGAAAAAAATCATAGTGGTGGTCTGCGATAACTCTGGTTTCCAATGCATCGATAATCTACAGAATAGCCAAGGCATAGCACATTTTGCCAATGAATGGCGCCTACGCGATCCAGAGACTGGTCTTCTTACTGGCGACCAGCTACCTGTCGATTTCGCTAAGAACGCAGAGAGCTGGGGCGCGCTTGGCCTTCGAGCTTGCAATATCGAAGAATTCAGAAAGGCAGTACGCCGCGCTCTTCGCGCTAAAGGACCTGTGGTTATTCATGCTCGTGTCTCGCCCAAGTCGATGACGCAAGGATATGAGTCCTGGTGGCGTGTGGGCACTGCCGAGGTTTCAAGCAATCCCAAAGTTGCCAAAGCAGCCCAAGAGATGAAAGAAGAGCTTAAAAAGGCCCGCAAATTCTAAAGAAAGGCTAATATTTTTTAAGGCTCTTGAAACTGAGAGCTCTCAATGCTAAGAGCCCTCAATCCAAAGGCTAAGGTCCTTCAAGAGCCCCAAAACCCTAAGAAGCTCTGAGGAGGAGCGATTATGGAAAAGGACATACGACTGGCCATTGCCCCCATAGGTTGGACTAACGATGATATGCCTGAATTAGGCGGAGAAATTCCCTTCGAGCAGTGTATTTCGGAGATGGCGCTCGCAGGATTCGAAGGCAGTGAAGTCGGCAATAAATATCCGCGCGATCCTGAGAAGCTCAACAAAGCTCTTAAGCTCCGAGGGCTAACGATCTGCAATGCGTGGTTTTCTTCGTTTCTGACGACAAAATCCCTTGCGGAAGTCGAGAAGGATTTTATAAAGCAGTGTGATTTTCTGTATGCGGTGGGAGCGCGAATAATCGGTGCCGCAGAACAAGGCAATTCCATTCAAGGCAAACCGCTCCCGATATTTGATGCCAAGCCCAGATTCACAGATGAAGAATGGAAGCGCCTTACAGAAGGGCTCAACTACCTCGGTGCAACTGCAAAGAAAAAAGGCATGCAGCTTGTGTATCACCATCACATGGGAACTGGTGTGCAGACCACTGAGGAAATCGACCGCCTAATGGAGATGACCGATCCCGAGCTCGTTGGCCTTTTATATGATACAGGGCATCTCGTGTTCTCAGGCGAAGATCACCTTGCTGTGCTGCATAGATACCTAAAGCGCATCAAGCATGTGCATCTCAAAGATGTCCGATTCGAGGTGATGGAAAAAGCAAAAAAAGAAAAGTGGAGCTTCTTGCAGGCTGTCCGCAATGGTGTCTTTACGGTACCGGGGGACGGAGGTTTAGACTTTGTATCAATATTCGATGCACTAAAGAGCGGAGGCTATAAAGGTTGGTGGGTCGTCGAAGCCGAGCAAGACCCTGCAAAGGCCAATCCGCTCGAGTATGCAATGATCGCCCGCAGGTATATAAGAGAAAAAGCGGGTATTTGACACAGATCTCAATGTCTGGTTTTATAGGCATTTGAATGCGCATTTTTGGGAGGATATCATGGCAAAAGTCAAAGTTGGTGTCGCAGGATATGGTGTGATTGGTCAGCGCCTTGCAGATGGCGCTGCATTGCAGCAAGACATGGAGCTCGTTGGTGTCGCCGACGTTGCGGTGACACTTTCCGTGCGAGCGCTGCGCGAAAAAGGCATGCCCTACAAATTCTTTCTTGCGGCTCCCGAAAAACGCGAGGAGTTCGAAAAGGCAGGTATTCCCCTTTCAGGAAGCCTCGAAGATCTCATTCAGCAGGTCGATGTCATGCTCGACGCGACAAGCGCGGGCGTTGGTGCCAAGAATCGCCTTCTATATGAAAAATATGGCAAGAAGGGCATTTTCCAGGGCGGCGAGAAGAACTCGGTTGCCGATGTGTTCTTCCATGGCTACGCAAACTACGAAAAAGGTATCGGTGCCCAATTTCTCAAATTGACGAGCTGCAATACTACAGGCCTAATCCGCGCTGTCGACTGCATAGATCGCAAGGTTGGCCTCGAAAAAGTCGCCATTACCATTATCCGCCGTGTAGCCGATCCAGGCGATTACCACCGCGGCCTCACGAATGCTTTGCAAATCGATCACGCTCCAAGCCACCAAGCTCTCGACCTAATGACCATAATGCCGCATGTCGATGCAACGGGCATCCTCGTACATACTCCCGTGACACACGGACACATCATCACCGTTGTCGCAACGCCCAAGAAATCTGTCACACCTGAGAATGTAATCGAGTTCTTCAACGAACACCCGCGAATCCGCGTTGTATCTATCGAAGAAGGCTTTCTTGGCAACGCGAGCCTCTTTCGCTATGCGCGCGATCTTGGAAATCCTCGCGGCGATATGTACGAGATAGCCGCCTGGAAAGATTCGGTTGTCATGAGTGGAAAGGACATTATGTTCGCTATAAATATTCCTCAGGAAGCAGTCGTAATCCCAGAGAACATGGACGCTGTTCGCGCTTGCATGCGCATGCAGCTCGACCGAATAGAAGCTACAGACCTGACCAATAAATATCTTGGCATCGGCAAGTGGCGAAATCTTGGCTGACTTACACCTATAAGGGCTAAAATAGAATAAAGGAGAAGCTCTATATGGAAGGACCACGACTCAAGATAAAATCATTCACTGAACTCGAACTCAGTGAAAAGACCGTGATATTCAGACCAGACATCAATTCTCCAATCGATCCAAAGACAAAGCGTATCGTAAACACAAATCGAATCGAAAAAACCGTACCGACTCTAAATGCCCTGCTAGAAAAGGGAGCCAAGGTTGCCCTAATTGCGCATCAAGGCGACACGCTCGATTACCAGAACCTTATTCCGCTAGCCGAACATGCTGAGATCCTTTCAAGGCTCACGGGTCGACGAGTCTCATATATCGACGATGTCTGTGGGCCGGCAGCGCAGGCAGCCGTCAAAGCGCTGTCGCCAGGCGAGGCGATAATCCTCGGAAACTTGCGTTACCTCACTGAGGAAATAAGCACCTTCGAAACCGTGGTCAAGCTCACTCCACAGGAGATGACCAAGACCTGGCTTGTGCGTAGCCTTGCTCCGCTCGGCGACTACTATGTGAACGATGCCTTTGCGGCAGCGCACCGCAATTCGCCTTCTATGGTCGCTTTCCAGGAACTCCTGCCGAGTGCGGGAGGATTCCAGCTCATGGATGAGTATACGGCGCTCAAGTCCGTTAAAGATAATCCTCGCCGCCCCTGTGTCTACGTGCTCGGAGGTGCAAAGATATCTGACGCATTCGATATGATGCGTAAGGTTTTGACCGACGGAAGTGCAGATTATATTCTAGCTGCGGGTCTCACCGGCATAGTTATGCACATCGCGCGCGGAGTCGATTTCGGCCCCGTAGTTGAAAAATTCCTGGTCGATCATGGGCTCGATGTCTTCATTCCCGAAGCAAAAGCTTTGCTCGGCGAGTTTGGCGAGCGCTATGTGCTCCCTGTCGACCTCGCCTATGATGAGAATGCTGGCTTATCACAAAGCGATGCAACGGCCCTTGCGGACGCAGCGACTTTTGCGAGCGCATCAGGCGTTGAGAGCGCATCGACTTTAGCGGACCAAAAAAGCTCTCCTACAACAACTCCAAAGCGAGCCGAGGCTCCCATCGAAGCTCTGCCCAAAGATAGGCTTTTCCCGGACATTGGGCACAAGACCATCGAGCTCTTCAAGAAGTATATCGACTCTGCTGGCTCGATCTTCGTCAATGGCCCAGCGGGTATGTATGAGATTGAACCATGGACTGATGGCACGCGCGAGCTATGGAGAGCGATTGCGGATGCGCCCGGTTATACTGTAATAGGCGGCGGCGACACAATTAGCGCGGCTGCAAAGTTCACCGAATTGTCGAAATACGGCTATGTATGTACGGGCGGCGGAGCGATGGTGCGCTTCCTTGCAGGTAAAAAGTTACCTCTCATCGAGGCGATGGAGAAAGCGTTCGAGAGAGATTTTGGCTAAGGTTATTGAGCGAAAAAGGTGTCACGAGACCACTGGAAACCAGACCTTATGATGGGCTGTGCGCGGAAAGGATAGAAGCGCTAGGACGCTGGGGTGCTGAAGGCTCTGCAACACTGTGGCTTGGGCCAACTGGAGCGCTACGACACTGGGGTGCTGCGGTTTTCGAACTTGTTTATGGCGAGAGAATAGCTGCGATTTTTGACCCTTTCGAGTTTTAATAGTATAATTAATAAATATGCCAAGAAATCCTGAACTAATGCGCACTTGTATCACCGAGATGTCTAAAGCCCTCGAAGGCGCAGATGCCACCCTCATCGAAGATTTCTTCTACTCGCTTTTTACGGCTGCTGAAGCCGATGAAATGGCAAAGCGCTGGGCTCTTGTAAAAGAGTTGGCAAAAGGCACACCACAACGCAAAATAGCCGCTGACCTCGGCTTATCTCTCTGTAAGATAACTCGCGGCTCGAGAGAGTTAAAGAAACCTGGCTCTGCTTTTCGACAGCTGCTGGACAAATTGCCTTCATCTCAGGCAACATAGATAATATGGAAATACCTCTTCGCCTTGTCAGCCGCAAAGATGGCTCTCTTTTCTATGGGGTCCCTCTTTTTTTTCGTCTTATTATGGGCGGAATGCTAATCCTTATAATCAGCGCCATCGGGGTCGAGGGGTTCAACACAAGTGTCATAGGCTGGATAATCATGATTCTCCTATTGCTTGGCTTTGTTTACAAAGAAGATTGGACATTCGATCCTGCATCAAAGCATATCCTAAGTCAGATTGGATTCTATCCTTTGCTAAAAAAGACCAGCATTGCCTTCGAAGAAGTAGCCTATCTCCAGCTGGCTCCTATCTCAAAGGGCACAATTCCAGGCAGTAAAGAAGAAGAAGCCGCAAATCGAGATGCTTTTAACGAGATGCACGGTCGAGAAACTGAAGAGGAGACCAAGGGTGGGATTCACTCTCTTTTCCAGAGGAAAAAGCTCTATATTGCGCTTCTCATCATCACCAAGAACGAAGAACGCTACCTCATAGACATGATTCCTGCCCGTCGAGCTTCTCGTATCTCACAGACAGGGAAGGCGCTCGCAGCGCTCGTAGGATGCCCCTTTCTTGATGATTTATATAGTAAATCAAGCCTTTGATTACTGCTACGAACCTTGTATAAGAAGTTGAAGCAAAATGTAGGGAAGAGGGCGATAAAGAGAATGTACGGAGGTAATCCATGCATTCTTTTTCTTTCTGCCCAAATCCTGAGTGTCCAAATCA